>JAEWKL010000159.1 GCA_023386115.1 Pseudomonadota bacterium | reverse complement strand
AGCCGCGCCTTCGCCCGGTCGCGGCCGAGATGATACGCGAAGCCGGTCTCGCCGCCGCTCAAGCGCACCGCCGCCCGGGTCACCGTCGCCTCGCCGAGGTTGAACGGCCGTCCGTCGCCGCCGATGCGGCCGCGGGTCATCACCAGGCCGGTCTCCGGCGGGCGCAGGTCCTCGGGCTCCTCCAGATCACCGCATTCACTGATGGCGCGGAGCGCCGCAAGGGCTTCGCGCAGTTCCTCCGCGCGGGCCTCGCCGCAGATCGCCATCACGGCGCGGCGGGCGGCGAGATCGGGCGATTCTCTCGAGGGTGGGGTATGGTCGGGCATCGGGACTGCCTGCTGGCCTCCGTGTTGTCTAGTGGTATAGACAACCAACGAAACTCGGGCAAATGAAGTTTGGATGACGGTATGGGCGCGGGCAGCGACGGCACGGTGACGGTCCTGGCGCGGGGCGAGGGCCTGGCGGCGTGGCGCCAGATCGCGGACGGCCTCGCCGCCGACATCGAGGCCGGTCGCCTCGCCGCGGGCAGCCAGTTGCCGACGGAGGCGGCCCTGGCGACGCGGTTCGGGGTCAATCGCCACACCGTGCGCCGGGCGCTGGCGGCGCTCGCCGAGCGCGGGCTGGTGCGGGCGACGCAGGGGCGCGGCACCTTCGTGGAGACGCCGCGGCTCGCCTATCCGATCGGCCGGCGCACCCGCTTCTCGGAGATCGTCAGCAAGGCAGGCCGCGAAGCCTGGGGCGACCTGATCGGGGCGGAGAGCGTGCCGACGGATGCCGCGACCGCGGAGGCCCTGGGGATCGAAGCCGGCGCCCCGATGCTTGCCTTGCAGACGATCCACCGCGCCGACGGCACGCCGCTCTCGACCGCCCGCACCTGCCTGCCGCTGCCGCGCTTCGACGGGTTCGACCGCGCCTACGCGGCGCTCGGCTCGCTCACCCGGGCCTATGCGGAATTCGGCATCGCCGACTACACCCGTCTCTCGACCCGCATCGGCGCCCGCCCCGCCGCCGCCGACGAGGCCGCCCGCCTCGACCTGGCGCCGGGCCGGGTTCTGATCGTGCTCACCAGCGTCAATGTCGATGCGGCGGGCGTGCCGATCCAGGCGACCCGCAGCCTGTTCGCGGCGGACCGGGTGGAGCTGGTGGTGGAGGGGTAGGGCCCGCGGCCCGCACTGCCGCTCCCCCGGAACGTTCGTCTCGGGCGAGATTCGGCTGATCGCGCCGGTTCGTCCGTGACGGTAGCGGGAGCTGTCGCGTCGTACAGTCCGGACGCCGGCCGAGCGAAAGGTAACGGGCGCCGGTCCATCCCACCCGGAGCCTCATCCTGAGGTGCTAGTCGATCAAAGATCGACTAGCCTCGAAGGAGACTTCCAGAAGTCTCCGAGCGAGCTGGAGCCCTCCTTCGAGGCCTCCGCTTTGCTCCGGCACCTCAGGATGAGGTCGTGGGTGGGAGAGCCCATGCTTGCGGCCTTCGCGTCACGGTCGTGCACCATCAGGCAACGGGATCGAGCGCAGCTCCAGCGGACCTGCTTTCGCGTGGCCGAACCGCGTAGCGCGACCCTGACTGACCGGACGGACGTCATCCGGTCAGTCAGAGTGTTGATGAACGGGCGGGCCCACACATCGAGCCCGCCCGTCTTCTCACATGTTCACGTAGTTCGGACCGCCCGGACCCTCCGGCGTGACCCAGTTGATGTTCTGGTTCGGGTCCTTGATGTCGCAGGTCTTGCAGTGGACGCAGTTCTGCGCGTTGATCTGATAGCGCGGCGCACCGCCCTCCTCGATCCACTCGTAGACGCCGGCCGGGCAGTAACGGCCGGACGGCCCGCCGAACACGTCGTGCTCGGAGGATTTCTGCAGGCCCATATCCTTGACCTGGAGGTGGACCGGCTGATCTTCCTCGTGGTTGGTGTTCGAGAGGTAGACCGACGAGAGACGATCGAAGGTCAGCACCCCGTCGGGCCTCGGGTACTTGATCGGCGTCACGTCCTTGAGCGGCTTGGTACAGGCATAATCCGGCTTGCCGTGGCTCAGCGTGCCGAACAGCGACAGGCCGGCGAGCTCGTTGAGCCACATGTCGAGGCCCCCCAGGCCGACGCCGATCACCGTGCCGTATTTCGACCAGAGCGGCTTGACGTTGCGCACCCGCTTCAGGTCGTAGCCGATCGGGCTCGAGCGCCAGCCCTCCTCGTAGGAGGTCAGCTCGTCCTGGGCCCGGCCGGCGGCGAGCGCCTCGTGGATCGCGTCCGCGGCCTGCATGCCGGAGAGCACCGCGTTGTGCGAGCCCTTGATGCGGGGCACGTTGACGAAGCCGGCGGAGTCGCCGACGAGGCAGCCGCCCGGGAAGACGAGCCGCGGCACCGATTGCCAGCCGCCCTCCATGATCGCCCGCGCGCCGTAGCCGATGCGCTTGGCGCCCTCGAACACGTCGCGGATCATCGGGTGGGTCTTGAAGCGCTGGAACTCCTCGAACGGCGACAGGGTCGGGTTCTCGTAGTTCAGGTGCGTCACGAACCCGACCGAGACCAGATGGTCGTCGAAATGGTACAGCCACGAGCCGCCGCCGGCCTTGTTCGGCAGCGGCCAGCCCATCGAGTGCTGGACCAGCCCCGGCCGGAACTTTTCCGGCTTGACCTGCCACAGCTCCTTCACGCCGAGACCGTATTTCTGATGGTCGGAATGCTGGTTGAGGCGGTAGCGGTCGATCAGCTTCTTGGTCAGCGAACCGCGGGCGCCCTCACCGAACACCGTGTACTTGGCGCGCAGCTCCATGCCGCGGGTGAAGTCGTCGCGGGCCTCACCCGACCGGGCGACGCCGAGATCGCCGGTGGCGATGCCGACCACCGCGCCAGCCTCGTCATAGAGAATCTCGGCGGCCGGGAAGCCCGGATAGATCTCGACGCCCAGCTCCTCCGCCTTGCGGCCGAGATACTTCGTCACGTTGGAGAGCGAGCCGACGAAGTTGCCGTGGTTGCTCATCAGCTTCGGGAAGGCGATGTTCGGCAGGCTGATGCCGCCGGCCGGCCCGAGGAACATGAACTCGTCCTTCACCACCTCGGTCTTGAGGGGGCGGTCCGGATCCTCGCGCCAGTCGGGCACCAGCGAGTCGAGGCCGCTCGGATCGATCACGGCGCCCGACAGGATGTGCGCGCCGACCTCGCTGCCTTTCTCGACCACCACCACCGACACCTCGGTGCCGGCCTCGGCCGCGAGCTGCTTGAGCTGGATGGCGGCAGCCAGCCCGGCCGGGCCCGCTCCGACGATCACCACGTCGAAGTCCATCGCCTCGCGTTCCGGCAGCTCCATCCCGTCCCTCCCTCAGGTCTCGCAATAGTTCACATATAAACGATCTCGGGCCGCCTCAAGCGGTTCCGGTGGCCGGACCGTGCGACGGCGTGTCCCCGGGCGCAAGCGGCGGCACCTGACCTCACGCGCGAGAATGCCTGTGCGCGTCCTGTCGCGCCTGTTGTCCACAGCCGCGCGGCACGCCACATCATACCTATGACATCCGACGCTCCCGACAGCCGCGACCTTCTCTCCTTCCTCGACTTCCACGTCGCGGCGGGCGTCGACGCTGCCCTGGATGAGACGCCGCACGACCGCTTCGCCGAGCCGGAGGCCTTGCGCCGGACGGTGCGGGAGGCGTCGGAGCCCGAGGAACCGACCCGCCGCGCCCTGCCGGCGGAGCCGGTCCAGGCCGCCCCGCCGCGGCAGGAAGCCCTCCGTCAAGACTCCCTCCGCCAAGAGGCTCCTCGTCAAGAAGCCCCTCGTGCGGAGACGCCCAGCACCTATGGCCGTTCCGCCGCCGCGGCCCCCGGCGAGGCGGCGGGCGATGCCCGCGAGCTCGCCGCCACCGCCGCGAGCCTGGAGGAGCTGGAAGGCCTGCTCGCCCGGTTCGAGAGCTGCGCGCTGCGCTTCACCGCCAAGAACCTCGTCTTCGCCGACGGCAACCCGCAGGCGCGGGTGATGTTCGTCGGCGAGGCGCCCGGCGCCGACGAGGACCGGGTCGGCAAGCCGTTCATGGGCCGCTCGGGCCAGCTCCTCGACCGGATGATGGCGGCGATCGGGCTCGACCGCTCGAACGCCTATGTGGGCAACGTCGTGCCCTGGCGCCCGCCGGGCAACCGCAACCCGACGCCGCAGGAGATCGCGACCTGCAAGCCGTTCATCGAGCGGCAGATCGCGCTGGCCGATCCCGACATCCTGGTCTGCCTCGGCGGCGTCGCCACGCAGGCGCTGGCCGGCACCAAGGACGGCATCCTGAAGTCCCGCGGGCGCTGGTTCCCCTATCGCACCGTCAAGCGCGAGATCCGGCTGCTCGCCACCCTCCACCCCGCCTACCTACTGCGCCAGCCGCTGCAGAAGCGCCTCGCCTGGCGCGACTTCCGCACCTTGCGCGCCGCCCTCGACGAGGGCGAGCGGTAGCGTCCCCAAGCGGAACCGTGCCGGCTCCCGTCGATTACTCTTGAGCCTCAGGCCTGCGCCGCGTAGCCGTCGCGGCGTGAGGCAAGGGGCCAACGGGTAGCTGACCATGCGCTGGGAAGATTTTCGCACCTCCGACAACGTCGAGGACCGTCGCGGCGAGGGTGGCGGCGGAGGCTTCGGCTTTCCCGGAGGCGGCGCCGGCGGCTTGGGAATCGGCACCATCGTGATCCTGTGCATCATCGGCTGGGTGACCGGCATCAACCCGGCGATCCTGATCGGCGGCGCCGAGACGGTGACGCGCCAGCGTGCGCCGCAGGAGCAGCAGGGCCAGCAGCCCGACCGGCGCACCGGCGCCCCCTCCGACCAGACCGGCAAGTTCGCCGCCGCCATTCTCGGCAACACCGAGGATGTGTGGAACCAGGTGCTGCCGAACCAGACCGGGCGGCAATACACGCCGACCACGATGGTGCTGTATACCGGCGGCACCCGCAGCGGCTGCGGCCAGGCCCGGGCCGCCATGGGGCCGTTCTACTGCCCGCTCGACAAGAAGGTCTATCTCGACACCTCGTTCTTCAAGGAGATGGAGCAGAAGTTCCGGGTGAAGGGTGACTTCGCCTACGCCTACGTCATCGCCCACGAGGTCGGCCACCACGTCCAGGACGTGCTCGGCATCCTGCCCAAGGTCCAGCGCAAGCAGCAGCAGGTCGGCGAGCGCGAGTCGAACGCCCTCTCGGTCCGCGTCGAGCTCATGGCCGATTGCCTCGCCGGCGTCTGGGCCAAGAATTCGGACGACCGGTTCAAGGCGCTCGAGCCCGGTGACATCGAGGAGGCGATGCAGGCGGCGAGCGCCATCGGCGACGACCGCTTGCAGAAGCAGAGCCAGGGTTACGTGGTGCCGGATTCCTTCACCCACGGCTCCTCGGCCCAGCGCATGCGCTGGTTCCAGACCGGCTATCGCAGCGGCCAGACCCAATCCTGCGACACCTTCCGGGCCTCGCAGCTCTGATGGCAAATCTCGACCAAGGCCGCCTCGACCAGGCCCGGGCCTTCGTGCCGCTCGGGATCGCGGTGCTGACCGTCTCGGATACCCGCACGCTCGCCGACGACCGCTCGGGCGACACGCTTGCCGAGCGCCTGACGCAAGCGGGTCACCGCCTCGCCGCCCGGGCGATCGTGCCGGACGAGGTCGAGGCGATCCGCGGGCAGGTGCGCGCCTGGACGGAGGATCCGGCCGTGGATGTCGTCATCACCACCGGCGGCACCGGCTTCACCGGCCGCGACGTGACGCCGGAGGCGCTGGAGCCCCTGTTCGAGAAGCGGATGGACGGGTTCTCGGCGATCTTCCACCGCATCTCCTACGACAAGATCGGCACCTCGACCCTGCAATCGCGGGCCACCGCCGGGGTGGTGAACGCCACCTACGTCTTCGTGCTGCCAGGCTCGCCCGGGGCCTGCCGCGACGCCTGGGACGGCATCCTGGCGGCGCAGCTCGATTACCGGCACCGGCCGTGCAACTTCGTCGAGATCATGCCGCGGCTCGACGAGCACCTGAAGCGCGGCGCCACTAGCCCCGCAGCAGCGCCCCCCGCAGGAGCCTGACCGGCAGGCGGGCCTTGAGCGGCAGGCCCGCCCGCACGGCCTGCACCCGCACGAGGTCGCCGGCCCGGACCTGCCGGGTCCCGGTCAGCGCCTCGCGCCGCCCGGCGATCCGCTCGAACAGGGC
>JAEWKL010000097.1 GCA_023386115.1 Pseudomonadota bacterium | reverse complement strand
GCCGCCGCCTCGGTGTCGACGGACCGGCCGATGATGAGGCCCTGCCGGTCGGCGACCGAACCGGAATAGGGGGCGGAGACGCCGGCGGCCCGCAAGATCTCGCCGAAGAGCGGGGCCGGCAGGGTGGCGTTCAGGAGGTAGGCCAGCGCGCCGCCGCGCCGCACCGGCACGGTGACGACGACGATCGGATTGCCGGTGACGGTGCCGGGAAACAGATCGGAGATCGCCGGCGCGCCGGTCTCCCCCACGACCTGGTCGTTGTCGAGCACCGCCCGGGGCAGGGGCGCTCCCCAGGGCAGCCGGGTGTTGACGCGCTGCTGCCCGTCGTGGTCGCGCAGCACGATGTTGATGCCCTGCAGGCGCACCACCTCCCGTGCCTGGCGGTCGAACCGGGCGAAATCCTCCATCTCCAGGGCCGGCGAGGTGGCGAGCGCCTGCAGCATCGCGATCTGGCCGCTGAGGAAGCGGTCGATCTGCTCCACCGCATGCGCGTTGAGGGTCGCGGTCCGCTCCTCCATCCGCGCCTGCTCGGCCTGGACCCAGCGGTGCGCGATCAGCCCGATGATGAGGAGCGCCGGCACCAGCAGCGCGACCGCCAGGGCCGTGACGTAGGCCCGGAGCGGACGCGCGCGGAAGCCGGACGGCCCCGCCGCGCTCGCCTTGTCATGATCGTGGTCGGACACCTGTCTGCACCGGCCCAACGGCCTTGCGCCCGCCGCAAGCCGATCGTCTGCGAGGCAGATGACTGAAGAACATTAACCTTGATAAGCCGATAACCGTTATCCGACGCTTGATCTTTCAAATTAGGTCGTGCGGCGGCGGAATTAGCCCATTCGGCGGGTCGGGATAGGCTGTGCGTCGATCCTGCGCGTCAATCCATGTCCCGGCCGGCCTCGGCGCCGTCGAGCCCGCCGTCGAGATCGTCCTCCGCCTCGGCATCGGATTCGTGCGCTTCGAGGCCGGCGGCCTCGGCGAGGTTGCGGGCGGCGCGGCGCAGGAGCTTGCGCAGGCGCCGGCGCTCCTTGTTGTCGAAGCCGTCCAGCATCTCGGCCTCGACCTCGTCCCAGATGCCCTCGATCGCCGCCGCCTTGGCCAGGCCCGACTCGGTCAGGCGCACCCGGACGATGCGGCCGTCCCCGGCCTCGGTCCGGCGCTCGACCACCCCCATGGCGGCGAGCCGCGTGATGGTCTTCGACGCGGTGGGGGGGCGCACCCGCAGGGTGGCGGCGAGGTCGCCCATGGTCATGGTGCCGGCGGCGGCCAGCGCCTGCACCACCTGCTCCTGGCCGGCGAAGAGATCGAGCTCCGCCAGGCGGTCGCCGATGCGGCCGCGATGGAGGCGGGCCGCCTGCATCAGGGCCCAGCCGACGCTCTTGGCGCCCGGAGGCCGGAGGCGCTTGGCCGCCCGGCGCGGCGCGTCCACGGCCAAAGCCTGCTCGCCCGTTGCCATGGCACCCGCCCCTGTTCTCGAGACAAATCCTGCCGCGCCTGCACCGTGAGCGCAAGGGCGGCGGGCCGGGCGCCGCGTGGAGCCCTCGAGGGCGCACATGCCAGCCGGCCTGTGACGACTGGATGACGCGGGCCCGGTTTCGGCCCATCCCTCCGCGGCTTATGGTGCGCGCCACCATCAACGGGAGTGATGCCATGCCGGCCCGGCCCTGGGGCGACCTGACCACCGAGGAATGCCGTGACGGCGCGCTCGCAGCCACCGTGGCGGTGCTGCCGGTCGCGGCCGTGGAGCAGCACGGGCCGCACCTGCCGCTCGCCACCGACGTCGTCATCGCGGAGGGCTACCTGGCGCGGGTCGCGGACCTCGTCCCCGACGACCTCGACGTCCGGGTGCTGCCGGTGCAGGCGGTCGGCCTGTCGCCCGAGCACACGGATTTTCCCGGCACCCTGACGCTGACGCCCGAGACGGCCCTCAGGGCCTGGACCGAGATCGGCGACGGGGTGGTGCGGGCCGGCTGCACCCGGCTCGTCATCGTCTCCTCGCATGGCGGCAACAGCGCGCTCATGGACCTCGTGGCCCTGTCCCTGCGCGGCCGGCGCGGGATGGTGGCGGTCACCACCGCCTGGAGCCGCTTCGGCACCCCGCCGGGGCTGTTTTCGGAGGAGGAGGTGCGCCACGGCATCCATGGCGGCGGGATCGAGACCGCCCTGATGCTGGCGCTGCGGCCCGACCTGGTGCGGCGCGCGGCGATCCGCGACTTCGTGCCGGCAAGCCGCGCGAGGGAGCGGACCTACACCCACCTGCGCGCCGGCCGCCCGGCCGCCCTCGCCTGGCACGCGCAGGACCTCAACCCGGAAGGCGCCATCGGCGACGCGCGCCTCGGCACGGCGGAAACCGGCCGCGCCCTCCTCGATCACGGCGCCCAGGCCTTCGTCGACCTGCTGCGCGACATCGCCCGCTTCCGCTTGCCTGAGCCGGTCTCGCGCCGGGCGGAGTGACACACTATATCACCCGTCGCGGCGCCCCCCGGCGCCCCGCTCACCCGCGAACAGACGGCCCCGCATGTCCGACAAGATCCCCGTCACGGTGCTCACCGGCTATCTCGGCGCCGGCAAGACCACGCTCCTCAACCGCATCCTCACCGAGCCGCATGGCAAGCGCTACGCCGTGATCGTCAACGAGTTCGGCGAGATCGGCATCGACAACGACCTCGTGGTCGGTGCCGACGAGGAAGTGTTCGAGATGAACAACGGCTGCATCTGCTGCACCGTGCGCGGCGACCTGATCCGCATCATGGACGGGTTGATGAAGCGCAAGGGCAAGTTCGACGCGATCATCGTCGAGACCACCGGCCTCGCCGACCCGGCACCGGTTGCCCAGACCTTCTTCGTTGACCAGGATGTCGGCGAGGCCGCGCGCCTCGACGCGGTGGTGACCGTGGCCGACGCCAAGTGGCTGAGCGAGCGCCTGAAGGACGCCCCCGAGGCCAAGAACCAGGTCGCCTTCGCGGACGTGATCCTCCTGAACAAGGCCGACCTCGTCGACGCGGCCGGCCTCGACGCCGTCGAGCGCCAGATCCGGGCGATCAATCCTTCCGCCGAGATCCACCGCACCCAGCACTGCGCCGTGCCGCTGGAAACCGTGCTCGACCGCAAGGCCTTCGACCTCGCCCGCATCATCGAGGTCGAGCCCGAGTTCCTCGAGGAGGGGCACCATCATCACCATTCCGATGAGATCCAGTCGGTCTCGGCCCGGCTTCCCGGCCCGGTCGATCCCAACAAGTTCATGCCGTGGATCTCCGACCTGACCCAGGTCCAGGGGCCCGACATCCTGCGCTGCAAGGGCATCGTGAGCTTCCCCGACGAGCCGCGCCGCTTCGTCTTCCAGGGCGTCCACATGATCCTCGACGGCGACCTGCAGGACGAGTGGAAGCCGGGCGACCCGCGGGAATCCCGCGTCGTCTTCATCGGCCGCCACCTCGATCCGGAACAGATCCGCAAGGGCTTCGAGGCCTGCCGCGCGTAAGCGCGAGCGGTCGATCCCGACCGGCGCGGGGACGACCGATCTTTGCGCTTTTGCCCCCCGTACGGCCGTGCTACAGGCTTGGCCGTCCGTTGACGATCGCGGGAGAGACCGGCTTATGCCGGCACCGAAGGGGAAAGGCGTGCCAGCCGTGCTGCACGCCGAAGCTCTCAGGTAGAAGGACCGCGATCGAGAGGGCACTCTGGAGAGGGCGCATGCCGCCCGCCGATGGAGCAAGCCGGGTGCGAGCCCGGCGAATCTCTCAGGCCACCCGAACAGAGTTCCAACCCCTGCCACCTGCCGTAGACCGGCGGGAAGGATGGAACGCGTGTCGGGCCAAAAAACCTCCTTCGATCTCATCGTGCTCGGCGCCGGCGTCGTCGGCACCGCCACCGCCTACTGGGCTACCAGGGCCGGCCTGTCGGTCTGCGTGATCGACCGCCAGGGCGGAGCGGGGCTCGAGACCAGCTACGCCAATGGCGGCCAGATCTCGGTGAGCCATGCCGAGCCCTGGGCCAATCCGAGCGCGCCGCTCAAGGTGATGAAGTGGCTGTTCGACGCGAAGGCGCCGCTGCTCTTCACGCCCCGCCTCGACCGGCACCAATGGTCGTGGATCGCCGGCTTCCTGCGCAACTGCACCCCGGAGCGGGCGCGCCGCAACACCGTCGAGATCGTGCGGCTCGGCGCGTATAGCCGCGCCAAGCTCCAGGAGATCCGCGCCGCCGAGAACCTGGCCTATGCCGAGAAGACCCTCGGCATCCTGCATTTCTACCGCGACGCCAAGGAGTTCGAGGCAGCGAAGCCCGTCGCCGAGCTGATGCGCCAGCACGGCTGCGAGCGCCGGGTGGTCTCGCGCGACGAGGTGCTGGCGCTCGAGCCGGCCTTCGCCCACGCCATCGACGACGTGGTCGGCGCCACCTACACCGCCGAGGACGAGAGCGGCGATGCCCGCGCCTTCACCCAGGCGCTCGCCGCCCGCACCGCGGCGATGGGCGCGACCTTCCTGTACGGGTCCGAGGCGACGCGCCTGCTGCTCTCTCCCGGGGCTGACCGGATCACCGGCGTCGAGGCGATGGTGGCGGGCGGGCACCAGCGGCTCACCACCCCGAACGTCGTCGTCTCCCTCGGCGCGTGGTCGGCACCGTTCCTGCGCCGCTACGGCGTGAACCTCGCAATCTACCCGGCCAAGGGCTACTCGGTGTCGATCCCGATCGAGGGGCATAACGGTGCGCCGCAGGTCAGCCTCACCGACGACGAGTACAAGCTGGTCTATTCGAATCTCGGCACCCACCTGCGGGTCGCCGGCACCGCCGAATTGTCGGGCTATACCCGCCACCTCGACGCGGAGCGGGTCGCCGCGATCCTGGAGAATGCCCGGCGCACCTTCCCGAATGCCGGCAACTTCGCCGCCGCCACCGCCTGGAGCGGCTTGCGCCCGACCACGCCCTCGAACGTGCCCTATCTCGGCCGCACCCCGATCCGCGGCCTGGTGCTCAATACCGGCCACGGCACGCTGGGCTGGACCATGGCGGCGGGCTCCGGCCGCATCGCCGCCGACCTGGTGACCGAGCGCGAGACCGAGATCCCGGCGCCGATGGCGGCGTGACCGGCAGTCGGGCCCTGGTGCGGTGCGTCGGGGGCCGAGGCGTCCGGGGCGTGATCCCGGCGAACCGACCGGCACGTCACGCATCGAGAGGTCCTGTCGCGGGCGGTCGGGTCCGCCACAATGCCCCGATCAGGCCGAGATTGAGGAGGGCGCAGGCGAGCAGCAGCCCCCATAACGGGCCGGCACCAGCCTGGGTGAGCACGAACGCCCCGGCCGGCGGAGCCAGGGCCTGGGCGATCAGCCCCGGCCGCGCCAGGCGTCCGGCCAGCAGCGGGTAACGGTCCGGGCCGAACAGGGCCAGCGGCACCGTGCCCCGGGCGATCGAGTAGATCCCGTTGCCGCCGCCATAGAGCACCAGCCAGAATCCGAGGCCGGGCACGCCGCCGGCGAGCAGCGCGAGTCCGAGGGCGACCAGGCCGAACGCCGCCGTCAGCGTCCAGAGCGGGTGGTGGCGGCCCTTGAGCGCCATCTCCACGATCCGCGCGCCCACCTGCGCCGGCCCGATCAGCGCCCCATAGGACACCGCCGAGGCGAGGGCGACGCCGCGCGTCTGCAGCAGGGCGATGAGGTGGACCGAGACCAGGGACATGATCGCCCCTCCGAGCATCAGCACCCCGGCGAACAACCGGAAAACCTGCCGCTCGCGCGACGAGAGCGGCTCGGCCGCCCGATGGCCATCGGCTGCCGCCGGCAGCGCCGGGGCGGGAGGGATGACGATCAGCGCCAGCGGCAGCGTGACCAGCAGGTGCAGGCCGGCATAGGCGAGGCAAGCGCCCCGCCACCCGATCTGCGCGACCAGGAACGCCGAGAGCGGCCAGCACACGGTGCTGGCGAACCCGCCCCACAGGGTCAGCGTGGTGATCGCCGGCCGCGCCGCCGCGCCGTAGAGGCGGCCGAGCGTGGCGAAGGCCGGATCGTACAGGCCGCAGGCCATGCCGAGACCGAGGAACAGCCAGCCGGCCAGGTAGACCGGCAGGGACGGCGCGAGCGCCAGGATGACGAGGCCTGCCGCCAGCAGGACAGCCGCCAGGGCGAGGACCGGCCGGCCGCCCTGGCGCTGGATCGCCGCGCCGACATGCGGTGAAGCGAAGGCAGCGACCAGGAGGCCGAGGGTCAGGCCGCCGACGATCCCGGCGAGCGGCCACCCGGTGCTGTCCGCGACCGGGCCGGCGAGGATTGCCGGCAGGTAGAAGGACGAGCCCCAGGCGAGGATCTCGACGACGCCCAGGGCGGAGACGACGGCGAGGCGGCTGCGCCGGCCGGGCTCAGGCGTCACGGGAGGCGGGCTCGAGCGCCGCGCCCCTGCGCAGGGCGCCGCGTTCGTACCAGCCCCGGCTGCGGTTCACGATCCACACCACCGTCAGCATCACCGGGACCTCGATCAGCACGCCCACGACCGTGGCGAGGGCCGCGCCCGAGTGGAAGCCGAACAGGCTGATGGCCGCGGCCACCGCCAGCTCGAAGAAGTTGCTGGCCCCGATCAGCGCCGAGGGGCCGGCGACACAGTGCTGTTCCCCGGCCCAGCGGTTGAGCAGGTAGGCCAGCCCCGCATTGAGGTAGACCTGGATGAGGATCGGCACGGCCAAGAGGGCGATGACCAGCGGCTGCGCCAGGATCTGCTCGCCCTGGAAGCCGAACAGCAGCACCAGCGTGGCGAGCAGGGCGACGAGCGAGACCGGGCCGAGGGTGGTCAGCAGTCGGTCGAGGGCCGCCTGCCCGCCGGAGGCCAGCAGGCTGCGCCGCACGAGTTGCGCCACGATCACCGGAACGACGATGTAGAGCACCACCGAGAGCACCAGGGTGGACCATGGGACGGTGATCGAGGACAGGCCGAGCAGCAGGCCGACGAGCGGGGCGAAGGCCACCACCATGATGCTGTCGTTGAGCGCGACCTGGCTCAGCGTGAAATGCGGCTCGCCCCGGGTCAGGTTCGACCAGACGAACACCATGGCGGTGCAAGGCGCGGCGGCCAGGATGATGAGGCCGGCGATGTAGCTGTCGATCTGGTCCGCCGGCAGGAAGGGCTTGAACAGGAAGCCGACGAACAGCCAGCCGAGCAGCGCCATCGAGAACGGCTTGACCGCCCAGTTGACCAGGAGGGTGACGCCGATCCCGCGCCAGTGCCGGCCGACCTTGCCGAGCGCGGCGAAGTCGATCCTGAGCAGCATCGGAACGACCATCAGCCAGATCAGCACGGCCACCGGCAGGTTGACCTTGGCGATATCGGCCTCGCCGACCAGATGGAAAAATCCCGGCATCACACGGCCGAGCGCGATGCCGGCGACGATGCAGAGGGCCACCCACAGGGTCAGAGTACGTTCGAAGATGGACATGGGCCGGGCTTTCTAGAGGGTGATCCGCCTGGTCAGCAGCGTGGCCGAGGCCGGGCACAGCCCGCTCGCCTGGCGCGTGGTCCGGATGGTGGCCGGGGCCGCCGCGCGGTCGCAGGCCGTGAAGCCCAGCCGCTCGAAGAAGGCGCGGGCTTCCGGATCGCCGGTCAGCGCGTAAGCCTGGCGCGCGCCCTGATCGAAGGCCCGCCGCATCAGCAGGGCGGCCAGGTTGCGCCCGCAGCCCTGCCGGTAGCGCGACGGCATCACCGCCACGGAGCGCAGCAGCACGTCGGTGCCGTAGCGCTCGAACCCGCCCCAGCCGACGCCCTGGTGGTCCAGCGTGGTGTAGCGGAAGAGGGTGCGGCCGGGATCGGCCAGGTCGACCGTGGGCAGGCCGGCCGCTGCCAGGGCCTCCATCAGGTCGGGATCGTCGCCGCGGGCCGGGTGGTCCCGGAGGAAGGCCGTGCCGTCGTCTCGGGTCGCGGCCATGGCGGGCTGCTGCTCCGGGAGCAGGTCCAGCACCACGTCCGAGGGGCGGCAGAGCTTCGCACCCGCCTCCGTGACCACGATCGGCCGGTTGAGCAGGATCGGGTGCGCCTGGATGGCGGCGTGCAGCGCGGCGTCGGTCCTGCCCGGATCGCCCAGCCCCATGGCCGCGTAGGGCGTGTCCTTCTCGCGAAGGATCTCGCGCACCGGCACGCCCATGCGGTCGAGCAGCCCGACCAGCTCCGGCATGGAGGGCGGCGTGCGGAGATACTCGATCACCACCGGCTCGACGCCGCAGGCCCGCAGGAGCGTGAGGGTGCTGCGCGAGGTGCCGCAACCCGGGTTGTGGTAGAGGGTGACGGTCATGCGCAGGCCCCTGCCCGGGTGCCGCATCCGGACGCCAGGGCCGTGACCGCCGGCGTGCAGACCTCCGGCCGTCCCTGGCAGCAATCCTTCATCAGGAAGGCGATCAGGCCGGACAGAGCCGGATAGGCGGCCTTGTAGATGATCGAGCGCCCCTCCCTCCGCGAGGCGACGAGGCCGGCCTGTTCCAGCTCCTTCAGGTGGAACGACACGTTGGAGGCGGACACGCCGGCCCCGCTCGCGAGCGTGCCGGCCGCCACGCCCTCCGGACCGGCGGTCACGAGCTGGCGCAGGAGGCGCAGACGAGTTTCCTGCGCCAGGGCTGCGAAGGCCAGGAGGGCTTGACGTTCGTCCATGCTTCGACAATCCTAAAACTATCAAAATATGAGGTAGCAAAGATGCTGGACGTTGCCAAGATGGACGCGACCCTGCCGCCGCCGCCGGCCGCCGAGGATGTTCCGCTCGGCACGCTGCTGGCCGCCTGCGACGTCCAGCCGGCCGCGCCCCTGGTGTTCTCGTATGAGGACCGGACGATCCGCCCCGGCTACCATGTCACCGAGGTGAAGGCCGGGCAGTTCGCCGCCCTCGATTGCGGCGGCAATCCCGAGGCCTGGTCGGAGATCTTCGTGCAGCTCTGGGACGTGATCGACGGCGACCGCACGCACATGATGGCGGGCAAGTTCGCGGCGATCATCCGCAAGGTGGCCGAGCACGTCGGCCTGGACCTGAGCGCCCGCCTGACCTTCGAGGTGAGCGACGGGGTGGCTGCGATGCGGCTCCACTGTGCTGGCCACCCGCGGCTGGCGGAGGGGCGGCTGATCGTCGACCTGTCGCCGCGTGCGGCGAGCTGCAAGCCGCGAGACCGCTGGCTTGAGGAGCAGAAGGCGAGCGCGTGCTGTGCTCCCTCGACCGGCAAGCAGCCCTGCTGCGGCTGAACCGGCCATTCGCGGCACCGGACCGACGCGCAGAGGCTGAGCCGATCGGATCGATCGCGGCGATCGGATCGATCGCGCCCTACCGCACCGTGATCTGATCCTTGATGCGCTCGTAGGTCGCCCGGCTCAGCACGCGCTTCGACAGGAGGTCGCCCGGCGAGGCGTAGGGCCGTTTGGCGATGATCGCCCTGCCGATCATGCCGCCGCCGCGCAAGGAGTTCAGCTCCGCGAGGCTCGCGGTGTTGAGGTCGACCGTGCCGGTCGCGGGCTGCGCGGGGGGCTCGGCGGCCTCGGTCGTCTCGACCGGCGGGGTCACGGTCGGCGGGCTGAAGAC
>JAEWKL010000086.1 GCA_023386115.1 Pseudomonadota bacterium | reverse complement strand
GCCCGGCCCGCATCGCGCTCCGTCCCGCCAGCCGCCGGCGCCAGGGCGGGCAGCGGCGGCAGGATCTCGACCGCGTCGGCGCGGTCTCGGGGTGGGTGGGGCGGGCGGAAGCTCAGGCGCATGGCCGGATCAGAGCGCATCGCGCTTAAAGTCTGGTTAACCCTGACGATACGTCAACGCCGCCGGGCGGGTTCGGCCGTGGCCGCGAGGGGCGAGTTGCGCCGGCAGGCGTGACCGTGGCAGGGTCCGCCCCCGTTCGGTCCCCCAATCCGGTCCGCCCCTTGCCACGAGAGACCACCGCCGGATGAGCCGCCTGCTCTCCCGCCTCCTGCTCCTGTCGCTGCTGGCAGCCCCGCCTGCCCTGGCCGAGCAGGCTCCCGCCCCTCTCCCCTCCCCCGTGCGCATCGCCACCGAGGGCGGGCATCCGCCGTTCAACTACGTCGAGGACGGCAAGCCCGCGGGGTTCGAGGTCGATCTGGCCCAGGCCCTGTGCGCGGAGGCCAAGCTCACCTGCACGATCGTGCTCCATCAGTGGGACGGCATCATCAAGGGCCTGGAGGCGGGCGAGTACGACGCCATCATGGCGGCGATGGCGATCACCCCGAAGCGGGCCGCCCGCATCGCCTTCACCCGGCCGTATCTCCGGATCCCCTTCGCCTACGTGGCGCGGCGGGACAGTTCGCTGCCGGATCCGACACCGGCGACCCTGCGCGGCCGGACGATCGGCGCGGCGGCGCACGGGCCGCAGGTCGCCTTCCTGGAGCAGCGGGTGCCGGGTGCCGAGATCCGCACCTTCGACACCCTCGCCGACGCGACCCTCGACCTCCGGGCCGGCCGGGTCGACGTGGTGCTGGGCGACAAGCTCGACCTCTCCACCTTCCTCGCGCGGCCGGAGGGCGACGCCTGCTGCCGTCTCGTCGGCGACGTGCCGGCGGGCGAGCCGCTGCTCGGCGAGGGCTTCGGCATCGGGCTGCGCAAGGGCGACACCGCCTTGCGCGAGGCGTTCGAGCGGGCGCTCGCCGCGCTCATGGCGGACGGGCGCTACGACCGCCTCCGGGCGAAGTTCATTCCGTTCGACACGAAGTGACGCGCCTCTCCACGAGCGAGATCGAGCGTGGAGAGGCGGCGAGCCGGTTTGACGCGCGGCGGGCCGGCTCACTACACCGGGGGCCGATCGCCGCGGGACAGCGGCGTGGGAGGATGAACGGATGGCAAAGGTCGCGTTTCTGGGTCTCGGCGTGATGGGGGGGCCGATGGCCCGCCACCTGGCCGCTAAGGGCCACGACGTCACGGTCTACAACCGCACCAAGGCGAAGGCCGATGCCTGGGTTCAGGCCCATGGCGGCAAGGCCGCGGCGACGCCCCGCGAGGCGGCCGAGGGCCAGGAGATCGTCTTCGCCTGCGTCGGCAACGACGACGACCTGCGCCAGGTCACGACCGGCCCGGACGGCGCCTTCGCGGCGATGGGCAAGGGCACGGTCTTCGTCGATCACACCACCGCCTCGGCGGAAGTGGCGCGGGAACTCTCGGCAGCCGCGGAGAAGGGCGGCTTCGGCTTCATCGACGCTCCGGTCTCCGGCGGTCAGGCCGGCGCCGAGAACGGCGTGCTGACGGTCATGTGCGGGGGTGAGCCTGAGACCTTCGCGCGGGTCGAGCCGGTGATCGGGGCTTACGCCCGCGCCTGCCGGCTGCTCGGACCGGTCGGCGCCGGCCAGCTCGCCAAGATGATGAACCAGATCTGCATCGCCGGCCTGGTCCAGGGCCTGTCGGAGGCGGTGCATTTCGGCAAGCAGGCCGGGCTCGACATCGAGGCGGTGCTCGACGTGATCTCCAAGGGCGCCGCCGGCTCCTGGCAGATGGAGAACCGCGGCAAGACCATGAACGAGGGCAAGTTCGATTTCGGCTTCGCGGTCGACTGGATGCGCAAGGACCTGTCGATCGTGCTGGCGGAAGCCCGCAGCAACAAGGCGAAGCTGCCGGTGACAGCCCTCGTCGACCAGTTCTACGCCGAGGTGCAGAGCATGGGCGGCGGGCGCTGGGACACGTCGAGCCTGATCGCCCGGCTGGAGAAGTAGGAACGGAAAGGGGGCCGAAAGGCCCCCTCTCTTTCGTCCTACTTCCCGACCAAACAACTCACCGCCTTGCGCCAGCCGGCCAGCCGGCGCTCGCGCGAGGTCGGCTCCATCGCCGGGGCGAAGCGGCGCTCCAGGCGCCAATGGTCGGCGAAGTGCTCGGGCTCCGGGTAGAGGCCGCAGGCGAGCCCCGCCAGATAGGCCGCGCCGAGGGCCGTCGTCTCCTTCACCTCGGGCCGGTCGACGGGAGCGGCCAGGAGGTCGGCGAGGCGCTGCATCGTCCAGTCCGAGGCGACCATGCCGCCATCGACCCGCAGCACCGTGGCGCTCCCCTCCCCGTCCGGCCAGTCGGCCCGCATGGCGGCGAGCAGGTCGGCGGTCTGGAAGCAGACGCTCTCGAGGGCCGCGCGGGCGAGCTCGGCCGGGCCGGTGCTGCGGGTCAGCCCGAACAGGGCGCCGCGGGCATCGGGCTCCCAATGGGGTGCGCCGAGGCCCACGAAGGCCGGCACCAGGTAGACGTCCTGCGCCGGATCGGCCCGCTCGGCGAGCGCCCCGGTCTCGGCGGCCGATTCGATGACGCCGAGCCCGTCGCGCAGCCACTGCACCGCCGCACCCGCGACGAAGATCGAGCCTTCGAGCGCGTAGGTGCGCTGGCCGTTGAGCTGGTAGGCGATGGTGGTGAGGAGCTTGTTCTTCGAGGCGACCGGCTGGGTGCCGGTGTTGAGGAGGGCGAAGCAGCCGGTGCCGTAGGTCGACTTGACCATGCCGGGCCGGAAGCAGGCCTGGCCTACCGTCGCCGCCTGCTGGTCGCCGGCGACGCCCCGGATCGGGATCGCGGCGCCGAACAGCCCCGGGTCGGTCTCGCCGAAATCGCCCGACGAATCGCGCACCTCCGGCAGCATCGAGGCCGGCACGCCGAGCAGCCCCATCATCTCCTCGTCCCAGGCGCCGCGATGAATGTCGAAGAGCAGCGTGCGCGAGGCGTTGGTGGCGTCGGTGACGTGGAGCCGGCCGCCGGTGAGCCGCCAGAGGAGGTAGGAATCGACGGTGCCGAAAGCGAGCTCGCCGGCCTCCGCCCGGGCACGGGCCCCCGGTACGTTGTCGAGAATCCAGGCGATCTTGGTGCCGGAGAAGTAGGGGTCGAGGATCAGGCCGGTCTTCGCCGTCACCGCAGGCTCGTGGCCCGCCTCCTTGAGGCGGGCGCAGATCCCGGCCGAGCGCCGGTCCTGCCAGACGATGGCGCGGTGCACGGCCTCGCCGGTGCGCCTGTCCCAGACGAGCGTCGTCTCGCGCTGGTTGGTGATGCCGATCGCCGCCACGTCCCGCGCCGTCACCCCGGCCTGGTTCATCGCCGCCCGGCAGGTCTCGAGGGTGGTGCGCCAGAGGTCCTCCGGCTCATGCTCGACCCAGCCCGAGGCCGGGAAGTGCTGCGGGAACTCGGCCTGGGCGAGGCCCGCGATCGAGGTGTCGGGGCGGAACAGCAGGGCGCGCGAGGAGGTGGTGCCCTGGTCGATGGCGAGGATGAGGGAGGACATCGGGAGGCTCTTTCACGCAAGCGCGTTAGAGGGGTGGCGGCTCCAGCGTGGCGAGGCCGAGGGTGGCGGCCGCCCGGCCGAGGCGCGCGTCGAAGGTCGCGAAGGGCAGGCCGGTGACCTGCAGGAGCGCGAGGTGCAAGGCGTCCGGGCCGCGCACGCCGAGGGCGGCGTCCTCGACGATGGTGCGGGCGCGGGTAAAAATCTCGCTGGTGGTCGTGAGTGGACGAACGCGGCGATCGCACCAGGCGTCGAACGCACCATTGATCGTGCGGGCTTGCGCCTCATCGAGCACGCGTTCCCTGACCAAGCGCGAGAGCGCGGCAGAGAATTCCAGAATGACGAGATCCGACACGATCGGATCGACGTGCGGCATGCCGATCCAGGCTTCGACCCGGGCGCTCTGCGCCTCGTCGACGAAGACCGGTATCAGGATGCTGGTGTCGCAGTAGATCGTGGTCACAGCCCCTCGTCTCGCATCTGACGGATGAGAGTCGTCGAGTCGAACGGCTTGGCGTCACCCGGTTGGCGCGCAGGCGCTCCATCTCCTCCTTCGTCACCGGCCGCGGCTCGACCTGAACAAGCTGAATCGGGTCCTCGTCGAGGCGGGTGATGATGACCTCCTCGCCCACGCTCACCTTGGCGAGAAGCTCGGGAAAGCGGGCGGTGGCCTCTTCCAGCGTGTAGTAGGCCATGACGATCTCCTGCGGCGTCGGTCGTCAGGATAGCTGAACCGGAAGTCCTGCGAGAAGCAGGGATCAGCAAAGAAACTTTCGGGAAAGGGAAAATGGCGCGGGATCCCCTCTCCCGAGTGGGAGAGGGAGGATCCCGCGATTCTTCGTCTACCCGGAGCGTCATTGGCAAGAGGAGCGGCGGCGCTCAGGCCACCGCTCCCCTCGCGATCACCCGCGCTTCGGGGGCGAGGCCGGCCAGCTCTTGATCAAGGTGTCGTAGTCGATCGTCTCACCCTTCGGCTTCTCGTCGGCGAGCTTGCGCTGCGGCGCCAGCGTGCCGTCCTTCTTGGCCTGCTCGTACCAATGCTCGGCCGAGGTCTTCGGGTTGAGCTTCGGGCCGCACTCGCCCTGCACCTTCGAGCGCTCCAGGCGCGCCATCACGTCGTCCTGGGCGTTGGCGAGCGCGTCCATCGCCGCCTGCGGGGTCTTGGCGCCCGAGGAGGCGTCGCCGATGTTCTGCCACCACAGCTGCGCCAGCTTGGGGTAGTCCGGCACGTTCACGCCGGTCGGGGTCCACTGCGTGCGGGCCGGCGAGCGGTAGAACTCGACCAGGCCGCCGAGCTTCGGCGCCCGCTCGGTGAAGGACTTGTCCCAGATGTCGCTCTCGCGGATGAAGGTGAGCCCGACATGGCTCTTCTTCAGGCTGACCGTCTTCGAGACGATGAACTGCTGATAGAGCCAGGCCGCCTTGCGCCGGTCGAGGGGGGTCGACTTCAGGAGGGTGAGGGAGCCGGCATCCTGGTAGCCGAGCTTCATGCCGTCCTTCCAGTACGGGCCCTTCGGCGAGGGCGCCATGCGCCATTTCGGCGTGCCATCCTGGTTCATGACCGGGAGACCGGGCTTCACCATGTCGGCCGTGAAGGCGGTGTACCAGAACATCTGCTGGGCGACGTTGCCCTGCGACGGCACCGGGCCCGATTCCGAGAAGGTCATGCCGGCCGCCTGCGGCGGGGCGTACTTCTTCAGCCACTCGACATACTTGGTGACCGAGTAGACCGCCGCCGGGCCGTTGGTGTCGCCGCCGCGCTCGATCGAGGAGCCGACCGGGCGGCAGCCCTCCATGCGGATGCCCCACTCGTCGACCGGCTTGCCGTTCGGGATGCCCTTGTCGCCGTTGCCGGCCATCGACAGCCACGCATCGGTGAAGCGCCATCCGAGCGAGGGGTCCTTCTTGCCGTAGTCCATGTGGCCATAGACCTTGACGCCGTCGATCTCCTTCACGTCGTTGGTGAAGAAGTCGGCGATGTCCTCGTAGGCCGACCAGTTGACCGGCACGCCGAGCTCGTAGCCGTACTTGGCCTTGAACTTCTCCTTGAGGTCGGCGCGGGTGAACCAGTCGTAGCGGAACCAGTACAGGTTGGCGAATTGCTGATCGGGCAGCTGGTAGAGCTTGCCGTCGGGCGCCGTGCCGAAGGACTTGCCGATGAAATCCTCGAGGTCGAGAGTCGGCGAGGTGACGTCCTTGGCCTCACCCTTCATGAAGTCGGAGAGCGCCACGGTCTGGCCGTAGCGGAAATGGGTGCCGACGAGGTCGGAATCGTTGATCCAGCCGTCGTAGATGTTCTTGCCCGACTGCATCTGGGTCTGGATCTTTTCCACCACGTCGCCCTCCTGCAGGAGGTCGTGGCGCACCTTGATCCCGGTGATCTCGGTAAAGGCCTTGGCCAGCGTGCGGGCCTCGTATTCGTGCGTGGTGATGGTCTCGGAGACGAAGTTGATCTCCATGCCGGCGAAGGGCTTCGCCGCATCGACGAACCACTGCATCTCCTTGAGCTGCTCGTCCTTCGACAGGGTCGAGGGCTGGAACTCGGTGTCGATCCAGCGCTTCGCCTCCTCCATGCCGGCAAAGGCGTGGCCGGCGGCGAGGCACAGGGCCAGCGCGCTCGCGGCCGTCAGGAATCCGTGGCGTCTCATCGTGGTTGTCCTCCCTCTGGTGGTGACGAAACCCGCCTGATGCCGGCTCGAACCGGACGTAGCGGCGGGTCCTCTAAGCGAAGCGGAACATCACCGCCCCGTAAACGAGCGAGAGCGCGAGCGCCCATTCGAGGCTCGGGCCGACGAGGCCGAGCCAGGCGAGGTTGATGAAGGCGGCGCCGACCAGCGTCAGGAACAGCCGGTCGCCGCGGGTGGTCGGGGTCCGCCGGATGCCCACCCCCACGGTCG
>JAEWKL010000075.1 GCA_023386115.1 Pseudomonadota bacterium | reverse complement strand
GCGACGCGGCGCGCTCACGGATCGTCGCGGCCAGCGCGGCGATGCGGGCGGGCGGGCCTTTCTCTGCGGCCGGGCGTGCCGCCTCCCGCGGAACGGCCGCGAGGGTCAGCGACAGGTCGAAGCGCGGCGCGACGCTGAGCGTCGACCGGAGGTGCAGGATCAGCGACGAGTGCCGCGCGGCGTGAAGCGTCATGGCGGCGGCCGAGACCTGCGCGCGGGCGGAGGCGTAGCGTCCGGCCAGACGGGCGGCGAAGCCGCCATGCCGGCCCGCGATCTGTCCGCCGATGTCGTCGCGTGATTCCGGCCGCGTCATGTCAGCTCCAGGCTCGCTTTCGCCTCGGCGACGGATTGTTCGTTCATGCGGGAGACTTCGCTCACCCACTTCCGCCGCTCGGCGTGTTCCAGCGCCACGAGCTGATCGAGCGGCCAGTGGAAATGGTAGGCCAGGAAGGCTACCTCCTCGTAGAGCTGGTCGAGAGGGTAGCCGAGGATCCCCCCGCGGCGTATTCCGTCGCGAAGACGTGGCTGCAATTCGGACACATCTGCCCGTTCTGTGCATCGACGTCGTTGAGCTTGTTGTAGAGGGCCTGCAGGTAGGCCATGTCGGCCGCGTAGAGGCCTTCGATCACCTTCGGGGTGATCTGCGGCACCGAGCCGAGGCGCGAGACGACGCGCGAGAGGACGATGACCGAGAGATAGGCCGGATTGCCCTGCACGCGGGAATCCTTCAGCGGCAGGATCTCGTCCGCCGCGGTCGCGAGGCGCATCACCCCATCCCGGTGCAGCGAGCCCTCCCCGTCCTGAAACCCGATCGGGAGCGTGAAGTCGTATTCGGTCTGCAGCATCGCGGCCTCCTCACGCCTTCTCGATCCGCTCGTAGGCGATCTCGAGAGATTCGATCGAAAGCTCATTGCCCTTGGCGTTGTAGGACGCCGCCGTATACTTGACCGGGAAGGCGCTGAAGAGATTCCAGCGAAGCGTCTCCTTGCCGGCCATGTCGAGCTGGACAATCGAGATGTTCTTGCGGATCTTCTCGGTGCGCCCGGTCATGACGTCCTCGAACCAGTTGAACAGCTGCTTGTCGTCGGTGAATCCGCGCTTGAGCGACAGGTTTGAATGCTTGGTCATTCCCGGGAACTTGCGGGGGCCGAGGATGTCGCCGCCCTCGCGGTACTCGATCATGTCGATGGTGGCATCGATGCCGCCCACCTCCTGGAAGCGGGCATTGTCGATCCCGTCGATCTCGACCATGAACTGGAAGGCCCTGAAATAGATCGGCTGCTGGCCGGGCTGTGGCATGGCGGCGGCTCCTTGTTCGGGATCAGGATCAGGCAGCGGCTGCGTTCTGCATGATCAGGCCGATCCTCACGATGATGAACTCGGCCGGATAGACGGCCCTGAGGCCGATCTCGATCGTGAGCTTGCCGAGCGCGCGGTCCTCGTCCCGGTTGAAGAGATCCGGGAAGCGCACGTAGTAGGCCTCGTCCGGCGTCGCACCGAACAGCGCCCCGTCGCGCCAGACCCCGTCGAGAAACCCGCGCACCGAGCGCGTGATCGTCTGGCGCAGGGCGAGGTTGTTCGGCTCGAACACCGCGAAGCGCAGGCCGTCCTCGAGCGACTCCTCGACGTAGTTCACCAGCCTGCGGACGTTGATGTAGCGGAAGGTCTTGTCCGCCGCGTCGGCGGCCTGCAGCGTGCGCGCGCCCCAGAGCGTGGCCTGCCCGGCGAACATGCGGATGAGGTTCACGCCGTCGGCGTTCAGCGTGTTCTGTTCCGCGTTGCCGAGCGGGTGCTCGACGCCGAGCGCGCCGAGGATGCGTTCGTTCGCCGGGGCCTTGTGGACGCCGCGCGCCGCGTCGACGCGCGCGTAGACGCCTGCGATATGTCCGGTGGGCGAGGCGAAGATGGGATTGGCGACGCTGTCCTTCGGATCGTTGGCGAGCCTCGGCATCACCTGGATCCTCGGATAGTAGAACGCCGCGTAGTCGGAGGCCGGAGGACGGCTGGAGCCGCCCGCCTTGAGCTTGGCGAGGTCGTCGACCTTGGCGGGCGGGTCGAGAAGGGCGAAGCGGTCGCCGGTCCGGAAGGCTTGGTCCTCGAGGGCGGCGTAGACGTCCGGATGGACGTGGCCGGGAGCAGCGATGATCGCGACCTCGTCGATCGGCTCCAGCAGCTTGATCCCGGCGACGACGTCGCCCTGGGCCTCGGAATCGACGTTGACGACGTAGCAGGTCGTCCCGCCGTTCTCGAAGAAGCCGAACACCGCCCGGGAGAGCGAGGTGCTGTCGGCGGCCGGCGGGTCGGCGGGATTCGTGCCGGTGATGTAGTCGGCCTCGAACTGGTCGGCGCTCGTGACGAGCCGCGCAACCTTCAGGTAGCGGCCGGTCATCGGCGACTTGCCGACGAAGCCCGCGGTGCTGGTGCCGACGCCGGCGATGGGCGGCGCGCCGAGCCGGACCTCGAGGATCTGGACGCCGGGCGTGTTGGGATAGCTGGTCGCCATGATCGCTTCCTCACGACAGCTCGAAGATGTGGTCCGCCGGCGGGCCGTCCGGCACGCTGACGTCGCGCTCGAGGGGGGTCAGCCCGGCTGCCGACGCCCGGATCCGGTGCAGGCCGGGGCGGAGCCCGGCGAAGCTGTAGCGGCCGCGGGAATCGGTCGTGATCTCCCGTCCGGCCGCCGTCAGGCGGACGCTTGCGCCCTCGACCGGCGCGCCGCCGACGGCGCGGACGACGCGCCCGCCGATCTGGATGCGCTGCTCGGCCGTCGCCGATCCGGTCGGCAGGAAACGCTGGATGAAGGTGATCACGAGCGGTTCGGCCGGACCGTCGAGCAGGAGGTCGAGCGGCGCCGTCACGGTGAGCTGGACTGCCAGCCGCCAGCCCCGCTTCATCGTGGTCCAGAAGTCGTTGAGCGGCTGGCCGCCTTCGGGATAGGCCGCCGAGAGATAGACGTGCGCGGCGTTGAACACGGTCCCGCCGCTCGGAATGCCGAGCGCCTGCGGCACGACGTCCGGATTGCGCAGGAGGATGCGCAGCGCCTCGCCGAGATAGCGGTGCTCGACGCCGACCGGATCGGCCGCCTGCTGGTCGCTCGCGGGGCTCCAGGCCGACACGACGTAGACGATGTCGAGATAGACCGGAGGATGCGAGGAGGACGCGCCGGTGCCGAGTTCGGTCTTGTCCCATTCGGGCCGCCGCAGGTGACGGTTCTCGCGCACGTCCGTCATGAAGATGTTCAGCACCGGCCCGCCGGCATTGACGACGAAGGCCGGAAAGGTGTCGTCGGGCGCGGCGAAGGAGAAGGCGGGCTTGGCCAGCGTCACTGGCCAGCCGGCGTCCAGGATCTCCTCGACCACCTTGTCCACCAGATCGAGCATCACGCGGCTCCCGCAGTGAGGCTGTCGCGGAGCTCCTGCTCTGCGGCGGGCTTGCCGAGCTTCTGGAATTCGCGCCGCAGCGCCGTGACGACGTCGCCCGTCACGACGTCCTGCCCGCGCTCCGCCGCGAGGAAGGAGGCGGCAATCGCGATGTTCGAGATGCTGCCGCCGCTGAGCTTGAACTGGGAGGCCAAGCGATCGAGGTCGACGTCGCGCGGCCGCCGGTCCGGATCGGGCCAGGCCCCTTCCCAGATCCGCCGGCGGTGGGCGGCGTCAGGGAAGGGGAAGTGGATCACGAAGGCGAGGCGCCGCGTGAAGGCGTCGTCGATATTCGCTCTCAGATTGCTCGCGAGGATCGACACGCCGTCGAACTCCTCCATCCGCTGCAGCAGGTAGCTGATCTCGAGATTGGCGTAGCGGTCGTGGGAATCCCTGACCTCGGAGCGCTTGCCGAGGATGGCGTCGGCCTCGTCGAAGAACAGGATGGCGTTGCTGTCCTCGGCAGCGTCGAAGATGCGGTCGAGGTTCTTCTCGGTCTCGCCGATGTACTTGCTGACGGTGTTCGGGAGGCTGATCCGGAACAGGTCCAGCCCGAGTTCGCCGGCGATGATTTCCGCCGCCATGGTCTTGCCCGTGCCGGAGGAGCCGGCGAAGAGCGCGTGGACGCCGCGCGCGGAGCCGGCGCGGTGGCGCTCGCTCCATCGCGACAACACGCCGTCGCGCAGCTCGACGCGCCGGCAGAGCTCGCGCAGCTGCCTCAGCGCGTCCTCGGGAAGAATCAGGTCCTCCCATCGCGCCCGAGGCGGCCTTCGGGCGGCGAGTGCGCCGATCCTCTGCCCGGTCTGGGCGCGCGTCGCGGCGACGACCCGCCGATACGCCGCGTTCGGC
>JAEWKL010000876.1 GCA_023386115.1 Pseudomonadota bacterium | reverse complement strand
GTTCAGAGGAGCCGGCTTCAGCGGTGCCGGCTTAGGGGGTGCGCGGGTCGGCGGCTTTGCGGGTGGATACCGCGGCGGTTTCGGAGGCTATCCGGGTGCGGCAGCGGGCGTCTATCGGGGCGGGTTTGGTGGCTACCGTGGGGCCTACGGCGGCGTCGGCCGCTATGGCTACGGCTACGGTCGGGGCTATGGTTACGGCTACCGCCGCGGCTGGTACCCAGGCTACGGGTACGGTCTCGCCGGGCTGGGGGTCGGACTTGCCGCGGGCTACGCCCTCAGTGACGCCGACTACGGCGGCTATTACGGCTACGGCGGCTGCGGGCCCTATGCTGCCTACGACCCGTATTATGGAACCTGCGTGTCCGCCGGCTACGACGGCTATGCCTACTAAGCATCATTCGCCGAATTGGTCACCGGTTCGGCGGCGAAAATGATGCAAAAACAAGGAGCCAAGCAGAGTTGCCCCGTGCAGTCCTGCTTAGAAGCCGAGCCGCCGGAATGCGCGACGCGTCCAGGGTCTCCGGCGGCGCCTACTCCGCGTCGGTCCGCCTCGGCCGCGGGCAAGGTCGCCCCGGCCATCGCCAGCGACCGCGCCGAAAGCCTGAGCGCGGTGCCTAGGGCCGCCCGGGGCAGGCGCGCGTGTCAGGCGGCCTCGATCGCCAGGGCGATGCCCTGCCCCCCGCCGATGCAGAGGGTGACCAGACCGCGCCGGATGCCATCGCGCCGCATCGAATGGAGAAGGCGGGTGGTCAGCACCGCGCCGGTCGCGCCGATGGGGTGGCCGTGCGCGATGGCGCCGCCCTCGACGTTGACGATGTCCTCGGGCAGGCCGATTTCCCTGGCCACGGCGAGCGGGACGATCGCGAAGGCCTCGTTGATCTCGACCCGCTCGACGTCGCCGAGCGACCACCCGGCGCGCTCCAGCGCCTGGCGGATGGCGGGCACGGGCCCCAGGCCGAACAGGCCCGGCTCGCACGCCCCGACGCCGTAGGCGACGAGCCGCCCGAACGCGTCCAGGCCGTTGGCGTCGGCAAAGCCCCGCTCGGCCACGAGCATCGCCGCCGCACCGGAGTTCAGGCCCGGCGCGTTGCCGGCCGTGATCGTCCCGTCCTTGCGGAAGGCTGGCTTGAGCTTCGACAACGTGTCGACGGTGGTCTCCGGCCGCGGCGCCTCGTCCAGGGCGAAGGTCTCCACCCCCTTGCGGCCCTTGATGTCGACGGGTGCGATCTCGGCGTCGAACGCGCCGGCGGCCCGCGCCTTCGCGAATCGCGCCTGGGAGCGAGCCGCCCAGGCATCCTGGGCATCGCGGCCGATCCGGGCGCGCGCCGCCAGGTCCTCGGTGTGCCATCCCGAGTGCTCGCCGGAAAAGGCGTCGTTGAGCCCGTCGCTCAACAGGCTGTCGAGGATCTGAGCATGGCCCATGCGGTGGCCCCAGCGACCGCCCTCCATGAGGTACGGCGCCCGGTCCATGTTCTCCATGCCGCCCGCGACCGCGACGTCGTGGCGGCCGAGCAGGATCTCGTCCGCCGCCGTCGCAATGGCCTGGGCGCCGGACCCGCAGACGCGGTTCACCGTCAGGGCCGGCACCGAGACCGGGACACCCCCGTTGACCGCGGCTTGGCGAGCCGGGTTCATGCGGTTCCCGGCCTGTACGACGTTGCCCATCGTGACGCTCCCGAGCCTGGCGCCGTCGAGCCCCGAACGGCGAACCGTCTCCCGGACCGCGGTCGCGCCGAGTTCTGTCGCAGCCATCCCCTTCAGGCTGCCGCCATAGCCGCCGATGGCGGTCCGAACGGGGTTGCAGAGGACGATGTCACGCATGGTCAGGCCTCCAGGTTGGTGGGCGGCGAGGTGCCAGGAGCTCTCGGACCCGTCGGAGATGCCCCGCGTCCGGTTCGGTTTTCCCGGTGAGACTTCGTGGGACTTCCCGATGATGAGGCCGGTCGTCGTCGTCGTGGCGCAGGCTTGGCCCGCTGCACCGCGTGGCGCCGTTGGACGACGTCCGGTCGTCGGCCAGGTTGGCACGGTCCATCGGGTGCGAACTCCCGTGCCGGGGTTGGCAGGACGAGGCCCGGCCATGACCGACATCCGGATTTAATATGATGATCGACATTTATTCAAGTGCCGATCGCACGTCAACCGCCGTGAGGTTCCCGTCGCGCCGGCCTAACGTCCGGGCGCGGAGGCCTCGCCCTCGGGGGGGACCCGTTTCAGGACGATGCTCGCATTCACGCCCCCGAACCCGAAGCCGTTCGACAGCGCGTATTCCACGGGTGCCCGCCGTGCCGTCGGACCGATCAGGTCCAGGCCGGCCGCGGCATCGTCGGGATCGATCAGGTTGAGCGTGGGGGGCAGGACGCCCTCGCGCAACGCCTGCACCGTGATGATCGCCTCCAGACCGCCCGCCGCGCCGAGGAGGTGCCCGGTCGCGGACTTGGTCGAGGAGATCGCCGGACCGGTCGCGCCGAACACGGACCTGAGCGCCGCCAATTCGCCTGCGTCGCCGACCGCGGTCGCGGTTGCGTGGGCGTTCACATAGCCGATGGCGGCGGGTTCGAGCCCGGCCATGCCTAAGGCCGTGGTGATCGCCTGGCGGGCCCCGCTACCATCCGCCGGACCGGCGGTGAGGTGGTAGGCATCGGCGCTGGTGCCGTACCCCACCAGTTCGGCCAGCGGGACGGCACCGCGCGCACGCGCATGGTCCAGGGTCTCCAGCACGAGAATGCCGGCGCCCTCGCCCATGACGAAGCCGTCGCGGCCTCGGTCGAAGGGACGGGAGGCCGCCGCGGGCGTGTCGTTGTAGGCCGTCGAGAGGCTGCGCGCCGCGGCGAAGCCGCCGAGCGCGACCCGCGTGACGCAGGACTCCGCGCCGCCGCAGACGACGACATCCGCCTCGCCGGCGCGGATGAGGCGCATGCCGTCGCCAATGGCCTGGACGCTCGCCGCGCAGGCGGTGACGGGCGCGCCCAGAGGGCCCTTGAAGCCATACCGGATGGAGACGTGGCCGGCGGCCAGGTTGACCAGGAAGGACGGCACGGTGAACGGCGACAGGCGCTGGGCGCCGCGGGTGCGCACGGTCTCCACCGCGTCCGTGATGCTCTGGAAGCCACCGACGCCGGACGCCACGACGGTCGCGGTGCGGACGCGCTCCCCCTCGCTGGAGGGCGTCCAGCCCGCCTGTCGAAGCGCCTGGTCCGCCGCCGCCAGCGTGAACTGGATGAAGCGGTCCATCTTTCGGCGGTCCTTCGCCGGGATGAGGGCGTCCGGATCGAACCCGTCCGGGTCCTCCTCCCGGGACGGCACGAGCCCGCCGACCTTCGCGTCGATGTCGGGGACGAGGTCGTCGGGCAGGCGGCGCAGGCCGGACCCGGATGCGACGAGCCGGCGCCAGAGGCCCTCGACGCTGCAGCCGAGCGGGGACACGACGCCCATCCCGGTGACCACGATCCGTTCTCGCATGGCAATCCTCTCGTCGGGTGTGGCGGACGCGGGTTCCGGTACCCCTGCCGCGACCGGTCAATCAGGTTTTCGGCGACGGGACGGTGGGAGGCGTGCCGTCGCCGCGGAGGTCATGCGATGAGGGATGCCTGCGCCGCCTTGATCAGGTCTTCCGCCAAAGCATCGTCGTCGACGGCCCGGGCCAGGACGACGGCCCCGACGAGCGTCGACAGCGTCGCCAGGGACCGTTGCCTCCGGCGCTCCTTGGTTGCCCTGGGCGAGAGGTCCGAGAGGAGGGCGGCCAAGCGCTCGACGCCCCGGGTGAACCGCGTCCTGACGGGACTGCCCGGCGGTTCGCGCGCGACGTCGTTGGCCAGGGCCGCCAGGGGACATCCCCGTCCGGGCGACCGGACGTGGCCGACGGACAGGTAGTTCGCGACGAGGGTGTCGAGGTCACCGCGGTTCTCCTCGCCGAGCGCAATATCGAACGCCTCGGCGGCGAGGGCCTCCTTGTTGGCGAACTGGCCGTAGAAGCCGCCGTGGGTCAGGCCGGCCGACGCCATGATGTCGGCGACGCCGACGCCGTGGAGCCCGCGCTCCCGGAACAGGGCTGCAGCGACCTCGACGACGCGTTGACGGTTGAGCTTGGCCTGTTCCTGCGAGACCCTGGGCATGGCCTGATCCTCCGGCGTTCCTGAAGCGTGTATAGATGTGTTCCATCATCTAATGAAGCGCGTTCCCCCGTGCGAGGCCGGCCTGGGCGGCCGGGCAGGACGAACCGATGCCGGAACGACGATCTGCCGGCCGATGCCTCGCGCGTT
>JAEWKL010000872.1 GCA_023386115.1 Pseudomonadota bacterium | reverse complement strand
CCCGCCCCCCGGGGGGGCGGGGGGCCCCCCCCCCGCGGCCGCCCCGGTGGCGGCCGCTCCGGACGGGGCCCGCAAGGACGCGCCGAAGGAAGCCCCGCGCGCGCCCGTCACCCTCGACGACCTGTTCGCCCGGCTGAAGGCGGCCAAGGACGATGCCGAGGCCCGCGGCGTCGCCCAGCTGATCGAGCGCCGCCTCGACCGCTCCGGCAGCGACACCGTCGATCTCCTGGCGAGCCGCGCCGCGGAGGCGATGCAGGCCAAGGATTACCCGCTCGCCGTCGAGCTCCTCGACCGGGTGACCGTGCTGGAGCCGGGCTGGGCCGAGGGCTGGAGCCGGCGCGCCACCGCGTTCTTCCTGCTCGAGGACCAGGCGAGCGCGCTCGCCGACCTGCACAAGACCCTGACCCTGGAACCGCGCCACTTCGAGGCCTGGGCGGCGCTCGCCCATATCTACATGGCGAGCGACGACAAGAGCCGGGCGCTCGCCGCCTTCCGCCGTGCCGAGGCGATCTATCCCCGCATGGGCAAGGTGCACGAGGCGATCGAGCGCCTCGCCCCGGACGTCGACGGCCGCGACCTGTGACCGGCCGGCCTCTGCGCCGGCTCGCAAGACGGATCTCCCGCGTGCTGATCCTGATCGCCGGCCTCCTGGCCGGATTCGTGCTGGCGCTCGTCGCCGCGGGCCTCATCGCGACCTGGATCATCACGAGGGTGGTCGAGGCGCGCTATCCCCCGGCGGGCCGGCGTGTGGCGGTGGAGGGCGGGCACCTCGCGGTGCTGGAGGCCGGGCCGGGCGAGGGCGCCCCGAGCCGCGGCACGGTGGTGTTGCTCCACGGGGCGTCGGCCAACGCCATGGACCCGATGCAGGCGATCGGCCGGCGGCTCGCCGGCGACGGCTTCCGGGTGCTCTCCTTCGACCGGCCCGGCTTCGGCTACAGCGACCGCATCGCCCCGGACGCCGCCTCGCCGGCGGTGCAGGCGCGGCTGATCGGCGAGGCGCTGGCGAGCCTGAAGGTCGGCCCGGCCCTGATCGTCGGCCATTCCTGGTCCGGCGCGCTCGCCACGGCCCTCGCCCTCGACCACCCGGAGCGGGTCGCCGGCCTGGCGCTCCTCGCCCCCGTCAGCCATCCCTGGCCCGGCGGCTCCGTGGGGGGCTACGCCGCCTGGTACCGCTCGCTCCCCGGGCGGATGCTGCTCACGCTCGCCACCTACACGATCGCGGCGCCGCTGGGCTTCATCTATCTCGACCGCTTCGCCGAGGTGGTCTTCCGCCCGCAAGGCCTGCCCGAGGGCTATCTCGACGGCGCCCGGGTGCCGCTGGTCTTACGCCCCTCGACCTTCGGGGCGAACCTGCGCGATCTCGACGGTCTCTACGCCTTCCTCCAGCGGCAGAGCCCGCGCTACCGCGCGATCACCGCGCCCACCGTCATCGTCGCCGGCGACATCGACCCGGTGGTGAAGACCGACGTGCACGCCGCGGCTCTCGCCCGCGAGGTGCCGGGGGCGAAGCTCGTGGTGCTGCCGGGCGTCGGCCACATGCTCCAGTACGTCGCCGCCGACACGGTGGTGGCGGAGATCGAGGCGCTGGCGGTGCGGGAGCGGGCGGGGGTGGAGTAGGGGATTCGAACCCGATCGGTTCGATCGTCGGACAGCCGGCGGGAGCAGCGGGCCGACATTTCGATGCGACCTCCCGAAGGACGGACAATCCCTTATCGTTCGAGCGCCCTCAGGAGGTCGCCCAATCCGGCCAGAGCGGCTTCGGCGGAGAGCGGGCTCAGCTGAGCGTTGACGGCCGCTCCATCGAGGGCGAGGGTGGCCGCCCACGCAATGCCGGGCGTGGTGTCGGCCGCCGGCAGAAGCGCCGCGATCGCCTCACAGACCTCCTGCTTGTGCCGCGTCGCGATGCCGTTGATCCCGGACAGGGCCGGCCCCGCCTCCGCGATCGTGTTGGCGAAGGCACAGCCTCGAAAGTCGGCGCTGGCGAACCAGGCCCGCGCAGCGTCGAGGACGGGCGCCAACGGGGCCTTCCGGCGCTCCTCTTCGGTCTGAGCGGCGCGTGAGGTGTCCAGGGCGTCCCGGAACCACGCCGTCCAGGTCGTGTGTCGTTGCTCGAGAGAGGCGCGGATCACATCGTCCTTCGACGGGAAGTGCCGGTAGAAGGTCACCTTCGTCACGCCCGCCTCGGCGATGATGCGGTCGATGCCCGTCCCACGAATGCCGTGCTGATAGAACAGCGCCTGCGCGGTGTGCAGGATGCGGTCACGCGCAGAGGGGCGTGCGGGGGCCGGGCAGGGTGAGGCGCACATCGTCCCGATGTAGACAGGTCGTCCTACGCGTGCCAAGGTAGACAGACCAGTCTACCGGAGGCCGTCGTGACGACCGCACCGCCCGCCGAATTTCGTGCCGAGCGTTCCGCCGCTCCATCGACCATCGGCCTGTTCGCGTTCGTGGTGGTGGCCTGGAGCCTGAACTGGGTCATCATGAAGCTGGCCGTGCGGGAGGTGACGCCGCTCTGGGCGGTCGCCATCCGCACCGGCATGGCTGCTGTCGTCTTGTTCCCGGCGCTGGCCGCGAGCCGCCAGCTCGTACGGCCGCCCCGCGCCGACGTTCCGGTTCTCCTCGTGATCGCCCTCTTTCACATGGTCGGTTTCGCGGTGCTCATGACGGCGGGTCTGACCCTCGTCCCGGCCAGCCGCGCCATCGTGCTGGGCTACACCACCCCGCTCTGGGTCGCCCCCGGCGCTCGCCTCTTGCTCGGCGAGCGCGTCTCCGCGCGACAAGCGATCGGCATCGGAATCGGCGTGGTGGGCTTGCTGCTGCTGTTCAGGCCGGGCAGCCCGGACTGGGACGACAGGACGGCTCTCCTCGGCAGCGGATTGGCGATCCTGGCCGCCCTCTGCTGGTCGGTCAGCATCATCTACACCCGCGCCCATCGCTGGACGGCCACGCCGCTCCACCTCATGCCGTGGCAATGCCTTCTCGCCGCCATCGTCCTCGTGGTTCTGGCCTTCCTGGTCGAAGGAGGCCCACCGTCACGGATCACCGCGCCCGCCCTGGTCGCCCTGGCCTATAACGGCGTGGTCGGCACGGCGCTCGGCTTCTGGGGGATGACGGTGGTGAACTGTCGCGTGCCGGCCACCACCGCCTCTCTCGGCGTCCTCGCCACCCCCGTCCTGGGAATCGGTCTCTCGGCCGTCATCCTCGGCGAAGGCTTGGACCCGCTCCTGATCCTCTCGGCACTCGCCATCCTGACCGGGATCGGACTCGGCGTGAAACGGCACGCATGATCGAAGAGCGGCTCGATCCCGGCAGGGGAGCCGCCCGCGACGTCGATCCCAGTCATCCAGCGATCGGCGCGCGACGGAACGCGCCACCGACCCGCTTGGACGTCGCGGCACCGTCCTCCTCTCGAACGCGATCCGGACTTACGCCTTCGCCGCATGCTCCGGCGTCACCGTGGCGATGCGCACGAGGTTGGTGGCGCCCGGGGTGCCGAAGGGCAGGCCCGCCACCACGATCACCCGGTCGCCGATGCCGGCGAAACGCTCGCGCACCGCGAACTTGCAGGCGCGGAATGACATGTCGTCGATGTCGCTGGCGTCGTTGGTGACGATCGGGTGGGTGCCCCAGGCCAGCGCCAGCCGCCGCGCCGTCTCGCGCTTCGGGGTCAAGGCGATCACGGTGGCGTCGGGGCGGGCGCGGGCGAGCCGCAGGGCGGTCGAGCCGGAGGCGGTCCAGGCCATCACGGCGTTGAGCCCGAGCGTGTCGGCGATCTGGTGGGCGGCGGCCGCGATGGCGTCCGAGGCGGTCGATTCCGGCTGGTTGCGCTGCGCCGCGATGATCGACCAGTAGATCCCGTCGCGCTCGACCTGCTCGGCGATGCGGTTCATGGTCGAGACCGCCTCGATGGGATAAGCCCCCGACGCGCTCTCGGCCGAGAGCATCACGGCGTCCGCCCCCTCGTAGACCGCGGTCGCCACGTCCGAGACCTCGGCCCGGGTCGGCACCGGGGCGGTGATCATCGATTCGAGCATCTGGGTCGCCACCACCACCGGCTTGCCGAGGCGGCGGGCGCCGCGGGTGATGCGCTTCTGCACGCCCGGCACCTGCTCCAGCGGCATCTCGACCCCGAGATCGCCGCGGGCGACCATCAGCCCGTCGGCCACGGCCATGATCGCGTCGAGGGATGCCACCGCCTGCGGCTTCTCGATCTTGGCCATCACCAGGGCACGGCCCTGCGCCACCGCCTTGACCTCGGCGACGTCCTCCGGGCGCTGCACGAACGACACCGCGATCCAGTCGGCCCCCGCCGCGAGGCCGGCCTCGAGGTCGAGGCGGTCCTTCTCGGTCATCGCCGCGACCGGGATCGTGGTGTCGGGCAGGGACACGCCCTTGCGGTTCGAGATCCTGCCGCCGGTCACCACCCGGGTCGCCGCCCGGCCGGGCCCGACCTCGGTCACGACGAGGCGCAGCTTGCCGTCGTCGATGATCACCGCATGGCCGGGCTCGAGCGCCGAGAGGATCTCGGGATGGGGCAGGTGGACCCGGGTCGCGTCGCCCGGTGTCGGATCATCGTCGAGGACGAAGCTCTGGCCGTTCTCGATCGTCGCCGCGTCGTCGGCGAAACGCCCGACCCGGAGCTTCGGCCCTTGCAGGTCGACCAGCACGGCGATCGGGCGCTTGAGCTTCTGCTCGATGCCCCGGATCGTCGCCACCCGCTCGCTCAGCCGCTCGCGGGGCAGGTGGCTCATGTTGATCCGGAACACGTCGGCGCCGGCCGAAAACAGCGCCTCGATCACCGCCGGATCCTCGGAGGCCGGGCCGAGGGTCGCGACGATCTTGGTGCGGCGGGCGCGCTTCATGAGGGTGTCGTCCGGGGTGAGAAAACTCGCGCTACGCAAAGCCGGTCGGCGCGCCCGGGTCAATTGGCGTTTCGGCGCCGGGGGCGGTCGAGAGCTTCAAGGCGACCGGACCGGGCTGACAGACCCGGATGAACGAGGTGCCCATGGAGGCGGCGCGGAAGTTGCTGGCGGCGTAGCGAACCGTTGCGGTGACGGGCGAGAGCGCTGTGCAGCGGGCTTCCTGGCAAGCTCCCGCTCCTGCACCGAACCCTTCGCCTCGGCTGGGTTTTGGTATATACGGGAACCATGCTGTTCAGCTATGACGAGCCGAAGCGGCAAGCGAATCTGGCAAAGCACGGCTTCGACTTCGCGGAGTTCGAGGAGGCGTTCGATTTCGATCGCTACGCCGTTGTGCCGGCCAAGCCCAGCCAGACCGGCCGCGCGCGGCACAAGCTGGTCGGCACCTGGTACGGCGTGACCGTCGTCGTGGTGATCGTCTCTCCGCTGGGCTCGAAGACAACGGACATCGTCAGCGTCCGTCGCGCCGACCGCAAGGAAAGGGCCATCTATGACGCGCTCTAGGCACGCTCCCGGCTATGTGCCGAATCCGAACTACTCTCAGGAAGACTGGGACGAGGTGTCCGACAACCCGCCGCTGACCGACGAGGAGCTGTCCCGGCTCCGGCTCGGCCCGGAAGGACTGCCCCCGGATTTGGCCGCCGCCTTCAAGAGCCGTGGCGGTCGCCCGAAGGCCGACGTGAAGCGCGTTCCGATCTCGCTCCGTGTCGACCCGGAGGTGCTGGCCGCGTTCAAGGCGACGGGGCCGGGCTGGCAGACGCGGATGAACGAGGTGCTGGCCGAGGCAGCGCTTAAATTGCGGGCGGCCTGATCTGTTCGATATCAATTTTCGTCCCGGGTACGCCGTCGGCCTCCACCTTCTGGCCCGCACCGTTCTGAAGGGGCTCAAGCCGTGACCGACATCCAGATCGTCGCCTTCATCACGCCGCTGATAGCGCTCGCCGACGGTTGCGGCGTCGCCTACTGGGCCCGGCACGTGAACGGATGATCCTGGCTGTCTACGCCCACGTCGTGCTCGCCATGGGCGATGCGCCTCAACCAGCGCGAGACACGGTCCGGCTCGACCGAGCGATAGGCACGGCAAGCCATCCTTTTCCGCACCCGTTCCCGGTCTCCTCAGCCAACCCCGTCCATCCCCCCTCACGGCCCCGCCCGCCCCGGATCCGTCAGCTGGATCGTCCAGCTCTTCTGCTCCCCCGTATCGACCTCGAAGAAGCCGTTGCGGTCGTAGCCGCGCGCCAGGCAATCCTCGACGCCCCGGATGGTGAATTCGCGGTCGCGGGTGCACATCAGCGAGCGGCCGCTCCACTCGCCGCCGCGGTCGTAAT
>JAEWKL010000868.1 GCA_023386115.1 Pseudomonadota bacterium | reverse complement strand
GCGCGGCGGTCCGGTGCGGGAGGACAAGAACTTCCTGGAGCGGATGTTCGGGATCGATTGAGGGGACAGCCCCCGTCGCGACGCCCCGCGCGACAACACGGCGCTGCCGGCCGGGATGCTTGCGCGGAGCGGCGGATGCCCTTGCATCCGCGGCGCTTGCCGAGCCCCGGCCCGCATGCTCCGCTGCCGCGACGCCGCTCCAGGACGCCCCCATGCCCTCCACCTCCGATCTCGTGATGATGCGCGCCACCGAGCTCGCGCGGGCGATCCGCGACCGGGCCGTCTCGGCCCGGGAGGTGATGCAGGCCCATCTCCACCAGATCGCCCGCCACAACCCGGGGGTGAACGCGATCGTGTCGTTGCGCGACCCCGACCTGCTGCTCGCCGAGGCCGAGGCGGCCGACCGGGATCTGGCGGCGAACGGTCCGCGCGGGCCGCTCCACGGCCTGCCGCACGCAGTGAAGGACCTCTCGGCCACGGCCGGGATCCGCACGACGCAAGGCTCGCCCCTGTTCCGCGACACCGTGCCGGGGGCCGACGCGCTCCACGTCGCGCGGCTGAGAGAGGCCGGCGCGATCCTGATCGGCAAGACCAACGTGCCCGAATTCGGCCTCGGCTCGCACAGCACGAATCCGGTCTTCGGCGTCACCCGCAACGCCTACGACCCGGCGAAGGCCGGCGGCGGCTCGAGCGGCGGGGCGGCGGTGGCGCTCGCGCTGCGCATGGTCCCGCTCGCCGACGGCAGCGATCACGGCGGCTCCCTGCGCAACCCCGCCGCCTGGAACAACGTGCTGGGCCTGCGCCCCGCCGCCGGCCGGGTGCCGGGCCACACCGACGAGGTCTTCCTGCCCCAGCTCGGGGTGAATGGGCCGATGGCGCGCTGCACCGCCGATCTCGGCCTGCTGCTCTCGGTCCAGGCCGGCTACGACCCGCGCACGCCCAATGCGATCCGGCAGGACCAAGCGGGCTTCGCCTCGATCCAGCCGCGGGACCTCGACGGTCTGCGCATCGGCTGGATCGGGGATTTCGGCGGTCACCTGCCCTTCGAGCCCGGCGTCCTCGACCTCTGCGAGGCCGGTTTGACGGTCTTCTCCGCCCACGGCGCCGCGGTCGAGCCGGTCCTGCCCGCTTACGATCCGGAGGCGATCTGGCGCGCCTGGACCATTCTCCGGCAATGGATCACCGGTGCCAACCTCTCGGTCCATTGGCGCGACCCGGCCAAGCGCGCCCTGATGAAGCCGGAAGCCGTCTGGGAGGTCGAGCAGGGCCAGAAACTCTCGGCCTTCGACGTGCACGCGGCCAGCGTCACCCGCACCGCCTGGTACCAGTGCGTGCGCGGGCTGTTCGAGCGCTTCGACGTGCTGGCCCTGCCCGCCGCGCAGGTCTTTCCGTTCGAGGCCGGCGAGACCTGGCCGCGCAGCATCAATGGGCGCGCAATGGACACCTATCACCGCTGGATGGAGGTGGTGGTGCCGGGCACGATGTCCGGCTGCCCGGTGATCAGCCTGCCGGTCGGCCTCAACCCGGCCGGGCTGCCGATGGGACTTCAGCTCATCGCCCCGAACCACGCCGAGGCCGATCTGCTCGCTATCGCGGCGGCCTACGAGGCCGCGACGGGCTTCGACCGGACGCTGCCGCCGGTCCTTCGCGGCTGATCACGGCGGCGTGAACCGCCTCGACGTCCTGTTCGGCTTGCCGCCTGTGAGAGCTGCCGGCATACATGGGGGGCAACAAGCTCGGCCACGCGACAAAGGGCCGACACGGAGGAGACCCCGATGAAGCCCTTCCTGATGGCGGCTTTCGCCGCGAGCGTATCCTTCGCAAGCTTGTCGGTGTCAGGCGCCGCCTGGGCGCAGGACAATACCGCCGGCGACACCAAGGCCAAGGTCGACAACCTGGAGAAGCTCGGCACCTTCAAGCAGACCGGCGTCGCCGAGCCGCCGCCGATCCCGCAGACCGGCCGGCGCGCCGACGCGATCAATCGCACCCTGCAGAAGATCAAGGTGCCGGACGGCTTCAAGATCGAGCTCTACGCCGTCGTGCCGGATGCCCGCGCCATGGCGGTCGGCCCGAATGCCGGCGTGGTCTGGGTCGGCACCCGCAAGTCGAAGGTCTACACCGTCACCGATCGCGACAAGGACCGGGTCGCCGACGAGGTGAAGGTCTACGCGCCGGGTGTCGACTTCAAGATCCCGAACGGCGTCTGCTTCTCCCGCGACGGCGTCCTGACCATCGTCGAGCAGAACCGGGTGCTGGCGTTCCCGGCGGCCGAGTTCTTCTACGAGGGGACGGACGGCCCGGCGGTCGTCGTGGTCAAGCAGGGCGAGCTGATCCCGCCGGGAGAGGAGAGCTACAACCACACCGCCCGGATCTGCCGCATCGGGCCGGACGGCAAGCTCTACGTCTCGCTCGGCCAGCCCTACAACGTGCCGCCGAAGGACAAGGCCGACCTCTACGCCAAGACCGGCATCGGCGGCATCATCCGCATGGATGCCGACGGCAAGAACCGCGAGGTCTACGCCACCGGCATCCGCAATTCGGTCGGCATGGACTTCGCCGCCGACAAGACCCTGTGGTTCACCGACAACCAGGTCGACGGCATGGGCGACGACCAGCCCCCGGGCGAGCTGAACCAGATCACCAAGCCGGGCCAGAATTTCGGCTTCCCGTGGTATGGCGGCGGCGGCGTCCGCACGGTCGAGTACAAGGACGACAAGGTCCCGGCCGACGTCGTGCCGCCGAAGGCGGAGCTGCCGCCCCACGCCGCCGATCTCGGCATGATCGTCTACAAGGGCAAGCAATTCCCGGACAAGTACCGCGGCGGCATCTTCACCGCCGAGCACGGCTCCTGGAACCGCACCACGCCGATCGGCGCCCGGGTGATGTTCGTACCGGTCAACAAGGACGGCACCGCCGGCAAGCCCGAGCCCTTCGCCGAGGGCTGGCTGAGCGAGGGCGGCGAGTATCTCGGCCGCCCGGTCGACGTCGCGACCCTGCCCGACGGCTCGCTGCTGGTCTCCGACGACACGGCGGGCGCGATCTACCGCATCTCCTACGAGAAATAGGCTGCCGGCCTCGGCCCACCGGGGCGGCCGGACGGCCGCCCCTTCCTCACCCAGGAGACGCCCATGACCCGCGCCCTCGCCCTCCTGCTCCTGCTTGCCGCCATCGCGCCTGCCGTGGTCGGGGACGCCCAGGCCGGGGACGCCAAGGCCGGCCGGGCCAAGGCGGTGGGCTGCCAGGCCTGCCACGGCCTCGACGGCCTCTCGAAGCTCCCCGACGCCCCCAACCTCGCCGGCCAGGTCGAGCCCTACCTCGTCAAGGCGCTCACCGAGTTCCGCAACGGAACGCGAAAGAACGAGGTGATGTCCGTGGCGGCGCAGGACCTGTCGGATGCCGACATCGCGAACCTGGCGGCGTATTACAGCGGGATCCAGATCGACGTGATCCCGCCTGGATGATGCCAGCCGGAAATCGCCACCGTCCATCCGGAGGGCAAGACCGGCCACGGCCCGAGGGCTCAGATGGACATGGGCCCGTTCTGACCTCTGGTGCTCGCGCTGACGCGCGACAGGCGGGGCGCCGATACGGGAAGCCCCGAGGATGATCGTCCCGACGGTTGACCGGCTGCGGCCTCGGGGCAGGACGGAGCCCGTCCAGCCTGACCCTGCGCGGACCTGCGCCTGCATGCGGGCGTTCATCCCGCGGGCATTCCCCGACATTCATGCCCTCCGGAGCACGTCCGATCGCGCTGCCATCGGGTGATGCTCCAAATCTTTGCAAGTCTTCGATTGTGCCGCATGTCCTGCCACGAACCGGTCTCTACGTCGTCTGACAAGGCTCGCGCTGGAGGCGCATCGGTGCAGCGCGAGACCGCGAAGGGCATCTATGGCTGCTTGCTGGCCTTTGACCCCCTCTCCGTCGATCTGGAGAAGGCTGTCGATGCAATCGACGATGACACCCTGCGCAGACAATTCAGGGAAGCCGTCGGCGATGTGACGGCCAAGGTGTTTGCTGATCTGATGTATCCCCTCGATCGCCGGTTTCCGGACATCATCCCGGAGACGGAGCGTCCGGAGCCGTAGCTCTACGGAGCAGCGACCGGGGGCGCGCCGTTTCCCGCGAGGGGCTGCAGCACCATCGCCACCGTCGAGCACGGCGTGTGGAATCGCCGGCGCCCAGCCGACGCCGCCGATCCGCCACCTCGCCCTCCTTCCTCCACCTGCGGCACCGGTCTGACCGACCCATCGATCTTCGGCGGCATCCTGCCTCGGGCTTGCGCCCGATCTCCGCCGCTCGTAACAAAAATATCCGTCCTTCATTAAGCCTGTCACCCCCTTGAGCAGCCCTACACTTCAGATTGCATCCGCAACGATGCGCCCGTCCGCTGCGGAAGTTCGGTCATAATTCGTTATCCGCAGTCGATTACAAGATTTAAACACCCGTCTGCCAGATTTATCACTAGGGCAACCGGACGACGGACCGACGGGACGGGTCATGCGGGCAGTGAAGACCATTGCGGCCCTCGCAATCGGCCCGCCTCTCTCGGGCTTCCGCAGGACCGCCCGGGTCGCACCACAGATGCACTCTGCGGCGATCGCCCGGCGCGATCGGGAGACCCTGCTCCGTCCCTGTGGCGGAGCGCGGCGGCTCGACCGCTGCGGAGTCGCACCGAGCCCCGTGCATCTCGGCGGCCGGATCCCCCACGGATTCGGTTGCCCACAACGCGAGGGCAACGGCGCCCTCCTGAACACCGTCACGCCGGGCTTCGACGCGCCGGAAAGGCGCACCGAACCTGTCCCGCACCGACCAGGACCAACCAGCGAGAAATACCGATGATCGACCCGACCCAGGCCGCGAACGGTCGCCGCAGGCGCCTGCGCGACGTCGCCCTCCTCTCCGCCACGATGCTGGCGACGGGCCTGCTCGCTCCGGCGCAGGCCGCGCAGTTCGGCGTCGTGGTCAACCAGGTCGCCGATCCGCTGATGACCGGCCTGCCGCTGCCCGACAACGCGGCGAGCGTCGGCCTGTGGTCGGGCGTGCAGAACTGGCCGATCAACGCCATCAGCGCCGCGATTATGCCGAGCGGCCGGATGGTCTCCTACGGGACCGCCTCCGGCAGCCCCGCTGTCCAGGACGGCCGGACCTTCACCTTCTGGGATCCGTCGAAGGGATTCGGCCAGGGGTTCACCACGTATTCCGGCGTCGGCGGCGTCAACAGCTTCTGCAGCGCACAGGCCCTGCGCCCCGACGGAACGCTGATGACCTCCGGCGGCATCTTCGACAACGGCAACGACAAGGGCAGCCTCGTCGTCAGCAACGTTCCGAACGGCGCGAACGGCGCGTTCGCCGTCTCGGCCAAGCTCGCCAACGATCGCTACTACTCGACCATGCTGACCCTGCCCAACGGCCAGCAGCTCATCATGGGCGGCTCCTACCCGTATCAAGGCGGATGGGGCGATCCCCAGGGCAGCATCGACAAGGGCCTGATGACCGGGATGACCCCGGAGCTCTACGACGGGACCAAGTGGAACAGCCTGTTCGGCGCCAAGAGCCGCGACGCGTTCGGACCCGACAACAGCCGCTGGTGGTATCCCCGCGCCTGGGTCGCCCCGAACGGCAAGGTCTTCGGCATCACCGCCGACAAGATGTGGATCCTCGACCCGGCCGGTAACGGCTCGGTCACGGCGATGAATTTCAAGGAGCCGCAGCGCAACGCCTCATCGGCGACCGACGCGCCGAATGTCGGCCCGGTCTCGACCGCGGCGATGTACGACACCGGCAAGATCCTCCAGGTCGGCGGCAACGGCTACGACAACGGCAACGGCTTCCTGTCGAGCAGCCGCGCCTCGATCATCGACATCACCGGCACCACCCCGACGGTGACCGACACCAGCCCGATGAGCATCGGCCGCGCCTGGGCCAATGCCACAGTGCTGCCGACCGGGCAGGTCGCGGTGACCGGCGGCAGCAAGTACAACGACCAGGCCGGCGACAACGCCGTGCTGCAATCGGAGATCTGGGACCCGAAGACCGGGCGCTGGTCGGTCGGCGCTTCGGGCTCGGTCTATCGCGGCTACCACTCGACCGCGATCCTGATGCAGAACGGGGCGCTGCTCATCGCCGGCGGCGGCGCGCCGGGTCCGGTCAACAACCAGAACGCCGAGGTCTTCTACCCGCCCTACCTGTTCACCACCGTGAACGGCAAGACGGCGCTCGCCCCGCGGCCGCAGATCGTCAGCCTCTCGACCGTGCAGCTCCAGCACGGCAAGTCGCTGCAGTTCGAGCTGACCTCGCCGAACGGCTTGTCGCAGGTGGTGCTGGTGGGCCTGAGCGCGGTGACGCACAGCTTCAACTCGGGCCAGCGCCGTTATGTCGCCGGGTTCAGCCAGAACGGCACCGCCGTGACGATGCAGGCGCCGCCCTCCACCGGCATCGCGCCCCCCGGCTACTACCAGCTGGTCGCGATCGATCAGAAGGGCGTGCCCTCGCCCGGCGTGATCGTGGCGCTCGGCGCCGGCGTCGCAGCGCCGAGCCAGGTGGCGGCGCCGGCCGTGGC
>JAEWKL010000836.1 GCA_023386115.1 Pseudomonadota bacterium | reverse complement strand
GGCATCGACACGTCGATGCCAAGGGGTCCGGCGCATCAGCGCCGACGCCCGTTCGGGCTTAACCGGCGCCTCCGAACGAATCCGTTCGAAGGCGCGGCGGTATCAGTCGATATCCTCGACCGCCTCTACCCCGCCATAGACCCGCTGGGCGAGCGACGCCTCGATCAGATCGTCGATGTTGCCGTCGAGGACGTCGTCCGGGCTGGTCGACTGGGCGCCGGTGCGCAGGTCCTTCACCAGCTGGTAGGGCTGGAGCACGTAGGAACGGATCTGGTGGCCCCAGCCGATATCGGTCTTCGAGGCCGCCTCGGCATTGGCCTTCTCCTCGCGCTTCTTCAGCTCGAGCTCGTAGAGGCGGGCGCGCAGCATGTTCCAGGCGGTGGCCCGGTTCTTGTGCTGCGAGCGCTCCTGCTGGCACGCGACCACGATCCCGGTCGGGTTGTGGGTGATGCGCACCGCCGAATCGGTGGTGTTGACGTGCTGGCCGCCGGCGCCGGAGGAGCGGTAGGTGTCGATCCGGCAGTCCGATTCCTTGATGTCGATCGTGATCCGGTCGTCGATGACCGGATAGACCCAGACGCTGGCGAAGCTGGTATGCCGCCGGGCGTTGGAATCGTAGGGCGAGATCCGCACCAGGCGGTGCACGCCCGATTCGGTCTTCAGCCAGCCATAGGCGTTGTGGCCCTTGATCAGGAGCGTGGCGCCCTTGATCCCGGCCTCCTCGCCGTCGGCCCATTCGACGATCTCGACCTTGTACTTCCGGCGCTCGGCCCAGCGGGCATACATGCGCTGGAGCATGTTGGCCCAGTCCTGGCTCTCGGTGCCGCCGGCACCCGCATGGACCTCCAGATAGGTGTCGTTGGCGTCCGCCTCGCCGGAGAGCAGGGTCTCGATCTGGCGGCGCGCGGCTTCCGCCTGCACGGCGCGGATCTGCTCCTCGCCCTCGCGGATGCTGGCGGCATCCTCCTCCATCTCGCCCAGCTCGATCAGCGTCGCGCCGTCCTCCAGCCCCTGCTCCAGGCGCCGGATCGCCGTGACGGCGTCGTCGAGCTGCGTGCGCTCGCGCATGACCTTCTGGGCCTCCTCCGGATCGTTCCAGAGCGAGGGGTCCTCCGAGCGGGCGTTCAGCTCCGCGAGGCGCTTGTCAACGGTATCCCAGTCAAAGATGCCTCCTCAGCAGTCCGATCGACTGCTTGGCGGCATCCGAGAGTTGCTCGATCTCGGCGCGCATCGGGTGTGGGTTCACTCGCGTGAGGGTGGGGTGCAGGGTGATAGCGCCGGGGCGCGCGGGTGTAAACGGTGGGGCGGCCTCAGGCGTCCGGCTCGGGATCGATGAGGCTGGCCACCCGGGCCGCGATCTCATCGACGGTGGCGGGATCGGCGATGCCTGCGAGACGCGCCGAACCGTCCGCCAGGCGGGCACGCAGATCGAAGCTGCGCAGATGCGTGCAGATGGCGACACCCGTCACACCGTTCCCACTCACCGGTACGGTAAGCCCGGCGGCGCGGGCTCCCGCTGCGACGGTGGTCACGACGACCGCGATCGAAACGCCGTGAACGTTCGCAGCTTCCGGTGTCAGGACGATCCAGTAATGCCGATCCCGCATCTCGCGTCCGACGACCGGGTTGGGATCGATGGAGTAGATTTCACCACGCTTCGGAGCCCTCGCACGAGGCCGCATCAACCGAGCTCGCGACCGACAGGATCGCCGTCGAGCGCCCCGGCAACGCCTTCGTAGATCTCCGGCAGATGCTCTGCGCCGACGAGCAGCTCGGCCAACGTGTAGCGTCGAGGCTTCTTCGGCGCGGGCTCGCGCACCGGCACCGCCACGATGGCCCCGTCCTTGATATCGAGCGCGAGGGACGTCCCGACATCAGCACCGATGCTCTCAAGGAGTTCGCTCGGCAGGGTCACGACGCGCGTCCCATCCTGCTCACGAACTTTCGTGATGACCGACATCTGTCGACGTTCCCGATTCTGCCACGCATCGTAGCACAACCGGGAACATGGGGTGAGGGAGCCCTCAGTACAGCCCGCCGGCCTGCGCTGCCCGGTCCGCGTCCGGCGGCACCGCACCCGGCGCCGCCGGCTGGGCGCTCGGCGGGGCCGAGTAGCTGTCGGGCGGGGCGGTGCCGGGCTTGAACGCCTCGAGGAGGCCGCCCTCCGAGCCGCCGGCGCGGGTGCCGGAGGCGGCGTTGACGCGGATCAGCTTGATGCCCGGGGGCACGCGGAACGGCGTCGGCGGCTTGTCCTTCAGCGCGGCCTTCAGGAAGTCGCGGGCGATCGGGGCGGCGAGGCCACCGCCGGTGGCGCGGTCGCCGAGCGAGCGGGGCTTGTCGTAGCCCATATAGATGCCCACCGCGAGGTCCGGCGAGAAGCCGACGAACCAGGCGTCCTTGGCGTCGTTGGTGGTCCCGGTCTTGCCGGCGAGCGGCTTGCCGATCTCCTTCAGGATGGTGGCGGTGCCGCGCTGGACCACGCCCTCCATGATCGAGACGATCTGGTAGGCGGTGAGCGGGTCGAGGACCTGCTCGGATTCGTCGACCAGCTTCGGCTCGTCCTGGCCCGACCACTTCTCGGCGTCGCAGCCGATGCACTTGCGGGTATCATGCCGGTAGATCGTCTCGCCGTTGCGGTCCTGGATCCGGTCGATCAGGGTCGGGCGGATGCGCCGGCCGCCATTGTCGAGCATCGAGTAGGCGGTGACCATCCGCATCACGGTGGTCTCGCCGGCGCCGAGCGACATCGGCAGCACCGGCAGCATGTCGTCGTAGACGCCGAAGCGGCGGGCATACTCGGCGATCAGCGGCATGCCGACATCCTTGGCGAGCCGCACCGTCATCAGGTTCTTCGAGTGCTCGATGCCGTAGCGCAGCGTGTGCGGACCGCCGGACTTGCCGTCGTAGTTCGAGGGCGACCACGCCTCCTGGCCGGGGCCGGCCTCGATGGTGATCGGCGTGTCGAGCACGATCGAGGACGGGGTGTAGCCGTTGTCGAGCGCCGCCGAGTAGACGATCGGCTTGAACGACGAGCCGGGCTGGCGCATCGCCTGGGTGGCGCGGTTGAACTCGCTCTCGTCGTAGGAGAAGCCGCCGACCATGGCGTGGACGCGGCCGGTATAGGGGTCCATCGCCACGATGGCGCCGGAGACCTCCGGAATCTGCCGCAGGCGGTAGGCGTTGCCGGCCCCCTCCATCCGCTCGACATAGACGACGTCGCCGGGGTTCAGCGCCGCCGCGACGCTGCGCCCGGTCCAGCGCACGCCCTCCGCCGTGACGATCCCGGTCTCGCGGTCCTTCGAGACCTGGCCCGAACTCTCGCGCTTGGGCTGCAGGCCGATCGTGGCGCGGCCCCCTGACGTGTCGAGCACCACGGCCAAGCGCCAGGGCTGCACGTCGCCGAGCGCCGGCACCTCGGCCACCGCCATGCCCCAGTCGCGGCCGGCCAGCTCGACCCGGCTCTTCGGTCCGCGCCAGCCACGGGCCTGGTCGTAGCGCACCAGCCCGTCGACGAGGGCCTTGCGGGCCATCACCTGCATCTTCGGGTCGAGGGTGGTGCGCACCGACAGGCCGCCCTCGTAGAGCTTCTTCTCGCCGTAGCGCTCGGAGATCTCGCGGCGGACCTCCTCGGCGAAGTAGTTCGCGTTGGCGGTGTTGGGCGAGACGCTGCGCGGGTTGACGCCGAGCGGCAGCTTGCGCTCCGATTCGGCTTCCTCCTTGGTGATGTACCCGTTCTGGGCCATCAGGCCGATGATCTCGTTGCGGCGCGCCAGCGCCTGCTGGGTGCGGCGGTAGGGGTGGTAGTTGTTCGGCCCTTTCGGCAGGGCGGCGAGATAGGCCGCCTCGTGGATCGTCAGCTCGTGCACCGACTTGCCGAAATAGTCGAGCGCGGCGGCCGCGATGCCGTGCAGGTTGCGGCCGGGCACGATCGTGCCGAGGAAGATCTCGTTGAGGTAGAGCTCGAGGATCTTGTCCTTCGAATAGGTCGATTCGATGCGCAAAGCGATCAGCGCCTCGCGGACCTTGCGGTCGAGGGTCTGCTCGGACGAGAGCAGGAAGTTCTTGGCGACCTGCTGGGTGATGGTCGAGGCACCCTGCTTCTTGCCGCTCGAGGCGTTGGTCAGGATCGCCCGGACGATGCCCTCGGGATCGATGCCGCCGTGCTTGTAGAAGTTCTTGTCCTCGGCCGACAGGAAGGCCGCGATGACGATCTTCGGCATCGCCTGGATCGGCAGGTAGAGCCGGCGCTCGCGGGCATACTCGGCGAGCAGGCTGCCGTCGGCGGCGTGGACGCGGGTCATCACCGGCGGCTCGTAATTGGCGAGCGCCGCGTGGTCGGGCAGGTCGCGCGAGTACTTCCAGAAGAAGTAGCCGCCCGCCGCGGCACCGACGACGACCGCCATCGCCGCGATGCTGAACAGGAAGCCGAAGAAGCGGAGGATGAAGCGCATCGAAACCCGATCCGTCGATGATGCCGCGCGCCCGAGAGGGCCCGAAACTCAAGCCCGAGGCAACGCCCGGGCACGGCTCCTCACGGGAACGCGACAGCCATGGCGATGCGGGACGCCGCTCCCGCGCTTAGCGGAAGAGGGACGCGAAAGCCAGGACAGCGAGGGGCCGACGAGGCCCTATCGACACGGGATCTATGGTGAAACTGGGGCGGGTCCGATCTGGGCGGCGCGCCCGATCCGGGGTGCGTCCGCGCCGCGGGCGGTGACGGCGGCCGGCAGACGGCCGGCGAAGAAGGTCTCGATCGCCCCGGCCATCTGGCCGGTGACGTTGGACCGCCACTCGTCGGAGAGCAGCAGATCCAGGTCGCGCTTGCTCGACAGGTAGCCGAGCTCGACCAGCACCGAGGGCACGTCGGGCGAGCGCAGCACCCGGAACCCCGCCTCGCGGTGGGGCTTCACGCTCATCTCCATCACGCCGGAGAGGCGCGTCAGCAGGCCCTTGGCGAAGCGGGCCGAGAAGCCGCGGGTCTCGCGCAGGGTGAGTTCCTGAAGGATGTCGGCGACGTCGCCCGGGCCGTCGCCCTGGTCGGCGCCGGCCGCCGCGTCGGCCTTGTTCTCGCGGTCGGCCAGCCGCGCCGATTCGGCGTCGGTGGCCTTCTCCGAGCCGGTATAGATCGTGGCGCCGCGCACCTGCGGCGCGGCCGAGATCGAATCGGCGTGGATCGACACGAACAGGTCGGCACGGGCGTCGCGGGCGATGCGCACCCGCTCGTTCAGCGGCACGAACACGTCGCGGTCGCGGGTCATCTGCACCCGGATCCTGCCGCCGGCCTCCAGGCGCTGCACCAGACCCTGGGCGACGCCGAACACGATGTCCTTCTCGTAGACGCCGTTGCCCGCGATGGCGCCGGGATCGATGCCGCCATGGCCCGCATCGACGATCACGAGGG
>JAEWKL010000781.1 GCA_023386115.1 Pseudomonadota bacterium | reverse complement strand
GACGACCACGCCGCCATAGGGGTTGCGGGCCAGGTCCTCCCGGCGCAGGCGGCCCTTGAGCTTGGCCTTCGCCTCGTGCCGCCCGAGCTTGCGCCCGGCGCCGTGGGCGAGCGACCACAGGGTATCGGCGCGGTCCCGAACCGGCTCGACGAGGACGCTCACGTCGCCCCTCGAGCCGGGCCCGACCACCGGCCCGCGCTCGGCCGGGGCCGCGCCCTTGCGGTGGAGGTGGCAGCGGCAGCCGCCCGCCTCCACGGGGGTGACGCCGTTGTGGCAGAGGTCGAGGAGGCACTGCCCCTCGGCCCCGAGCGCCGCGAGCGCCCGATGGGCGACGAGGTCGCGGTTGGCCCGGGCCCAAGCCACGGCCGCGTCGTGGGCGGCGAGGTAGGATTCGCCTTCCGGCGTGTCGGCCCGGAGGGCCGAGGCCCCGTGCCGCTCGGTATGGGCCCGCAGGATCGACTCGCCGAAGCCCCGGCTGCCGGTATGGACCAGGCAAGCGAGGCGGGCGGGATCGAGCCCGATCCGCGCCGCCGCGTCGGGATCTCGGATCTCGGCGACGGCCTGCACCTCCAGGAAGTGGTTGCCGTGGCCGACCGTGCCGAGCGAAGCATCGAAGGCCGTGGCCTGAACGCCGCGTTCTCCGAGCCAGCCCGCGACATCGCCGTCCCACGGCGCGTCGAGCCCGTCGAGCCGGGCGGCGATCCGGTCCGGATCGGCCCGGCGCCGGGACAGGTCGGTCTGCCACAACGCCATGCCGCAGCCGATATCGGAGCCGACCAGGGCCGGCCGGATCAGGCCCTCCGACAGGAAGGCTGCCCCGACCGGTCCGTTCTTGCCGGGATGGAGGTCCGGCATGCCGACGGTCTCGCGCATGCCGGGAAGGGCGCCGGTCTCGTCGAGCTGGCGCAGGGCCTCGCCCTCGACCCAGGTCGAGGCGGAGGCGACCACGCGAACGCCAGGGGCGCGCGTGGCGATGATCGAATGGCCCATGAGGGATGTGGATTCCGGGGTCGCCGGAGCGACCCGACAACGAGCTTCAGCGAACGGACGGGCCGCCTCGCTGCGTCAGAACGCCGGTCCGCCGCGCTCGCGGGGATCCTCGCGTCGTTGCCCCGTCAGAGGACGGGGCGGGCATGGATGGATTCCATGGCTCGCCCTCCTGCCGGATCCAGTCCCGGTCCACCCCGTGATACTACCGCGAGGGAGGCAGAGCGGCAAGCCTGGCGCCGAGGACCGTCAATAGCCCCGCCCCGCATCCACCGTATCCGGCGGCATCCGCCCCTCGCGGACAGCCTCGGCGGCGGCCAGCAGGGTGCGGGCGACGGCCTGCGGGCTCGCCTCGCAGGCCTCGTGCGGGGTGATGCGGATCGCCGGATGGTTCCAGAACGGGTGCGCGGGCGGCAGCGGCTCCGAGGCGAAGACGTCGAGGGCGGCGCCGGCGAGGTGGCCGGATTCGAGGACGGCCAGGAGATCGGCTTCGACCAGGTGCTCGCCGCGGCCGACCTGGATGAGGTAGCCGCCGGGCCGCAGCCGGGAGAGAAGGCGTGTATCGAGGATGCCGCGGGTGTCCGGCGTCAGCGGCAGCAGGTTCACCAGAACCTCGCTCTCGCCGAGCATCGCCTCGAGCCCGCCCGGCCCGTGATGGTGGGTGACGCCGGGATCCGGTCGTTGCGCCGTGCGGCTCCAGGCCCGCACCGGGAATCCGAGAGCGGCGAGGTCCGCCGCGACCCGCCGCCCGATCTTGCCGTAGCCGAGGAGGCCGACCGGCACCGCGCTCGCGTCGCGCGGATAGAGGCGGCGCCAGAGCCGGTCGCGCTGGTTCTCCGCATAAGTGCCGAATCGACGCTGATGGCCGATCACGTGCCAGAGCACGAAGCCCGACATCGCCCGCGCCTGATCGGGATCGACCACCCGCACCACCGGCAGGTCGGGCGGGCGCCCGGGGCAGGCCAGCAGGTTGTCGACTCCGGCGGCGATCGAGCACAGGGCCGCGAGGTTGGGATAGCGCCCCAGCGCATCGGCGGGCGGGCGCCAGCCGAGCGCCAGGCGCACCCGCTCGGGATTCTGCGCCGGATGATCCAGGATCTCGACCCGGTCGGCGATCTCGTCGAGCGCGGCGCCGAACAGCCCGCGCAAGTCGGTGGTGGTGCTCAGGAGCACGCAGGGCAGGCGGTCCATCCTCAGGCCGCCTGTCGCACCCGGCCCGGCACCGCGTCGAGGAGGGCACGGGTATAGGGGTGCTCGGGATTGGCGAAGAGCGCGCCTGCGGTCTTGAGCTCGACGATCTCGCCCTGGCGCATCACCGCGATCCGGTCGCAGATCTGCGCCGCCACGCGGAGATCGTGGGTGATGAACAGCATCGACAGGCCGAGCCGCGCCTTCAGGTCCTCGAGCAGGGCGAGCACCTGGGCCTGGACCGAGACGTCGAGGGCCGAGACGGCCTCGTCGGCGACCAGCACCTCGGGTTCGAGCGCCAGAGCCCGGGCGATGCCGATGCGCTGGCGCTGCCCGCCGGAGAATTCGTGCGGGAATCGCTCCAGCGCCTTCTCGTCGAGGCCCACCAGACCCAGGAGGCGGCGCGCCCGCTCCATCGCTTCCGCGAGAGGCACCCCGTGCGCCACCGGTCCGTCGGCGATGATGCGCCCGACGCTGCGGCGCGGGTTGAGCGAGGCGAAGGGGTCCTGGAACACCATCTGGATGCGGCTGCGCGCCTGGCGCAGGGCCTCGCCCTTCAGCCCCGTCAGGTCGGTGTCGCCGAGGCGGACAAAGCCGGCATCGGGCTCGATCAGCCGCATCACGAGGCGGGCGACCGAGGACTTGCCGGAGCCCGATTCGCCGACGAGGCCGAGGGTCTCGCCGCGATGGAGCGCGAAGGCGACGTCCCGGGCCGCCGCAGTGCGGCGCTTGGGCCGCCACAGCCCGCCGCCGGTGACGTAGGTCTTCTGCAGGCCCACCACCTCGACCGCCTTCGGCCCCGAGAGGGGAGGGCGGGCCGGCGGGTCCATGGTCGGCACCGCGGCGAGCAGCGTGCGGGTATAGGGCGCCTGCGGCTGCCTAAGCACGGCACGCGCGGGTCCCTCCTCCACCACCCGCCCGTGGCGGAGCACCAGCACCCGGTCGGCGATCTCCGCCACCACGCCGAAATCGTGGGTGATGAACAGGACCGCCATGTTGCGGCGCCGCTGGAGGTCGCGGATCAGCTTCAGGATCTGGGCCTGGGTCGTGACATCCAGGGCTGTCGTCGGCTCGTCGGCGACGAGAACCGCGGGCTCCAGCGCCAGAGCCATGGCGATCATCGCCCGCTGGCGCTGCCCGCCGGAGAGCTGGTGCGGATAGGAGCGGACGATCTGCTCCGGGTTCGGCAGCCCGACCTCGCCGGCGAGCGCCAGCGCGCGGGCGCGGCGCTCCTTCGGGGTCAGCTGGCCATGGGCCTCGAACATCTCGGCCATCTGGTCGCCGATCCGCATCAGCGGATTGAGCGCCGTCATCGGCTCCTGGAAGATCATCGCGATCCGCCGGCCGCGAGTGTCGCGCCACGCCGCGTCGTCCTGGCCCAGGAGGTCGGTCGCGCCGAGCCGGATCGTGCCGGAGACCGGCCGCACCGCCTTCGGTAAAAGGCCCATCAGGGCGTGGGCGCACATCGACTTGCCCGAGCCCGATTCGCCGACGAGGCATAGGATCTCGCCCGCCACGAGGTCGAAGGACACGTCGTCGACGGCCTTCTCCCGGTCGCCGCCCGCCGGCAGGGCGAGGCTCAAGTCCCGGACCGCGACGGCGACCCGCTTCGTGTCGGCGTTCATCGTCAGCGCTCCCGGGACAGGCGCGGGTTGAGGGCGTCGTTCAGCCCCTCGCCGATCAGGTTGAGGGCGAGCACGGTGAGGAGGATCACCACGCCCGGGAAGGCGGTGATCCACCAGGCCTGCCGGATGACGGTGCGGCCGGCCCCGACCATGAAGCCCCAGGACATCCGGTTCGGGTCGCCGAGGCCGAGGAAGGAGAGCGAGGATTCGAGCAGGATCGCGGTCGCCACCATCAGCGAGGCCAGGACCACGATCGGCGACAGGGTGTTGGGCAACACCTCCCGGCGCAGGATGGTGAAGGTGGTCTGACCCGTCACGATCGCCGCCTGGACGTATTCGCGCGAGCGCAACGACAGCACCTCTCCCCGCACCAGCCGGGTCACCGGCGGCCAGCTGACGAGGGCGATGGCGAGGATCATCGAGGAGAGCGAGGGCTGGAGGATCGCGACGAGCACGATAGCGAGGGCGAAGCTCGGCACGGTCTGGAACAGCTCGGTGAAGCGCATCAGCGCATCGTCGACCCGGCCGCCGAGATAGCCGGCGAGCGCGCCGAGCGGCACGCCGATCAGGAGGGCGGCGAGCGTCGAGACCAGGCCGACGATCAGCGAGACCCCGGCCCCGTGCATCAGCCCGGCGGCGATGTCGCGCCCGAGCGCGTCGGTGCCGAGCGGCACCCGCTCCAGGGTGAAGGGCGGCACGAAGGGCCGCTGCACCATGCGCCAGGGCGAGGTCGGATAGAGTACCGGCGCAAGGAGCGCGGCGGCGACGACCAGAGCCAGGATCACGAGGCCGATCACCGCGCCCGGATGGCGCAGGAAGGCGGCGAGCGGCCCGCGACGGCGCGTCGGCGCCGGGGCGGCCAGGGGCACGGCGCTGCTCATCACGCTACCTCGATGCGGGGATCGACCGCGCGGTAGACCACGTCGGTGACGAGGTTGAAGACCAGCACCATCGCGGAGGAGACCACGAAGACGCCGAGCAACAGGTTGTAGTCGCGCTGGAGCAAGGCCTCGTACATCAGCCGCCCGATCCCCGGCCAGGCGAAGACCGTCTCAGTGAGCACCGCGCCGCCGACGAGGGTGCCGGCCTGGAGCCCGGCGAGCGTCACCACCGGCAGCAGCGCGTTGCGCAGGATGTGCCGGCGCTGGATCACCCCCTCGGTCAGGCCCTTGGCCCGGGCGGTCTTCACGAAGTCGAGCCGCGAGACCTCGAGCATCGAGGAGCGGGTCATCCGGACATAGACCGCCATGAAGAACAGCCCCAGCGTGAGGGCCGGCAGGACGAGGTGATGGGCGATGTCGAGGGCGCGGGACAGGCCGGTATAGCCGGCGCCGACGGTCTCGAAGCCGAAGCTCGGCAGCCAGTCGAGCCGGACCGAGAACAGGATGATCGCCATCAGCGACACCCAGAACAACGGCGTGGCGTAGAACAGGAGCGCGAGCCCGGTGATCGCGGTGTCGGCCAGCGTGCCGGCCCGCCGCGCGGCGAGCGCGCCGAGCAGCACGCCGAGCGAGAGCGAGACCACGAAGGCGCTGCCGGTGAGCAGCAGCGTCGCCGGCAGCCGCTCGCCGATCAGCGTCGCCACCGGCATCTGCTGGCGCACCGAATAGCCGAGATCGAGCTGGGCGATGCTGCCGAGATACGCGCCGAGCTGGCTCGGCAGCGGCTGGTCGAGGGCGAATTTTTCCCGGAGCTGCGCGATGAAGGCCTCGTCGCCGGCCCCCGCCTCGCCGGCCATCACCAGGGCCGGGTCGCCGGGGGCGAGGCGGATCAGGAAGAAGTTCAGGACCACGATGGCGAGGAGCACCACGATGCCCTTCGCCACCCGCCGCGCGAGAAAGCCCACCATGCCGTTATCCCTCAGCGCGCGATCCAGGAGCCTTCAGCGCTCAATCCAAGCGTCCCGGAAGCCGTCATTGACCCCGATGCCGGTGGTGACGAGGTCGTGGACCTTGCAGCGGGTGATGGTCGGGAACTCCAATTCGAGCAGCCAGGCCATCGGTGCATCCTCGACCAGGGTCTTCTGCACCGCCTCGTAGATCGGCCGGCGCTTGTCGTCGCCGACCGCGACCGCCCCTTGCGCGAAGGCCTCGTCGACGCTCGGATTCGCGTAGCCCTCGACGTTGTTGAACGGCGAGCCCTTGGCGATCTGCGACGAAACGTAGTTGCGCCCGACCCCGAGCGCCGGGTCGCCATATTGGTAGAGATAGGTGAAGGCGATGTCGTAGTCCCACTCGGAGGTCTTCTGGTTCCAGCCGGCCACGTCGGTGGCGACCAACTCGACCTTGATGCCGGCATCCTCGAGGTTTTGCTTCACGGCCTCGGCCCAGCGCTGCCAGGTCTCGCCGTAGGGCAGCGGCAGCAGGCGCACGGTCTCGCCCTTGTAGCCGGCCTCCTTCAGGAGCGCCTTGGCCTTGGCCGTGTCGAAGGAATACTTCGCCGCCTTCGGGTCGTGATAGCGCACGGTCGAGGAGAACGGGCCGGTCGCCGGCTTGCCGAGGCCGTTCCACACCACGTCGCGGGCAAAATCCCGGTCGAGGGCATAGGACACCGCCTGGCGGAACGCCTTGTTGGCGGTCGGACCCTTGCGGTTGTTGAGCCAGAGCCAGGAATGCGGGCTGAAGAACTCCCAGCCCTTCGTCGTCGAGCAGGCGCCCTTGATCTTCGACAGTCGTGGCACGTCGAAATTCTCGACCGAGCCGCCGGGCAGGATGTCGACCTTGCCGGTCTCGAACGCCACCGCCCGGGCGGCGGCGTCGGGGATCACGTGCCAGTAGATCTCGTCGAGATAGGGCTTGCCGGCGACGTGGTAGTTCGGGTTCTTCACCAGCCGGATGTAGGAGCCCTTCTTCCACTCCTTGAACAGGTAGGGGCCGGTACCGATCGGCGTGTTGTTGGCCGGGTTGGTCTTGTAGTCGGTGCCGGCATAGACGTGCTTCGGGATCATCGGCAGCGAGCCGACCTCGAAGATGCCGAGGAACGGCCCGAACGGCTCCGAGAGGGTGAACACCACCGTATACGGATCGGGTGCGGTCACGCTCGCCACCCGGGCGAGGTTGCCGCGGGCGCGGGCATGGGTCTGGCGCAGGAGCTCGACCGAGAAGATCACGTCGTCGGCGGTGAACGGCTTGCCGTCGTGCCAGGTGGCGTTCTTGACCAGCTTGAAGGTGTAGGTCTTGCCGTCGTCGCTCATGCTCCAGCTCTCGGCGAGGCCGGGCAGGGGCTTGAGGGCGAAATCGTAGCGCAGCAGGCCCTCGTAGATGTTGCCGGCCACCATCTGGGTCGGGCCGTTCTGCACCATCGCCAGCATCAGGCCGGGCGGCTCGGGCTGGATCACCGCGTTGGCGATGCCGCCGGGCTTCGGCGTGGCTTGCGCCAGCGCGGTGCCGGCGAGCGCCAGGGAGAGCACGGTGCCGGCCAGAATCGTCTTGAGCATCGGTTGTCCTCTTGGTCCCTGTCGCAGCGTCGAAAATACAAGCACCATTCCGCGATCGCGTGTGGAAGAGGGATTCGGGATGAGGGTGCTCCTGTACCGAGTCTGGCTCAAGTCATTCCGCTGCCAGCACGACGTTCAGTGCTTTACACTGAAACGTCTCACCCGGTACGATCCGCGATCGCCCCTGCCCATCTCCCTCATATTGCAGCGATCTCGGGCTTGCCTGCAGAGGAGATCCCGCGCTTCTCTTGCAAGAAGGCGATTTTTATTTCCCTACTCTTTGTAATCCGGGTCGCTGCGCTCCAGCATGCGCTTGAAGGCGTCCCATTCCGTATCGGGCAGCGTGCCCGTTTCCATCTTGTCGTAGAACGAGGCGTATTGCCCGGCGGTCTTCACCGCGACCGCCGCCGAGGGGCGGATCAGCGGGGCGCCGGCGGCCTGGAGCGCAAGCTGGGCGCGGCAGGAGCGCTCCAGGTTGTGCATCAGCTTGAACGCCTCGGCGACCGAGCGGCCGCAGGTCAGCATGCCGTGGTTGCGCAGCACCATCACCGGCTTGTCGCCGAGATCCGCCACCAGGCGCTGGCGCTCGTCGAGGTCGAGGGCGATGCCCTCATAGTCGTGATAGGCGAGGCGGCCGTGGAACTGCATCGACCACTGGTTGAGCGGCAGCAGCCCCTCCTCCTGGCACGACACTGCGACGCCCGCCACCGTATGGGTGTGGAGCACGCACAACGCGTCCTCCCGGGCGGCGTGGACCGCGCTGTGGATGGTGAAGCCCGCCGGGTTGATGCCCAGCCCGCAGGGATCGTCCACCACCCGGCCTTCGAGGTCGACGGTGACGAGGTTGCCGGCCTTCACCTCCTCGAACCGTAACCCGTAGGGATTGATCAGGAAACGGTGGTCCGGTCCCGGCAGCCGGGCCGAGATGTGGGTGTAGATGCTGTCGTCGAGGCCGAGGCGGTGGATCAGCCGGTAAGCCGCCGCGAGGTCATTGCGGATGCGACGCCCCTCGTCGGCGGGCGGATGAGCGGATGACGACATCGGACCTCCTCGCGGAAGTGTTCGGTGGCGGACAGGCCACCCCATCTTCGCGTGTACGGGTGGCGCCGCGCGGATACTCTCGCGCCGGCAGCCGGATTCGCAGGTCCGGGCGGAACTCGACATCGCCCGGCTCGATCCTAGACTGGCCCGGCCTTGCGCGACGATCAAGCTGAAAGTGTCGACAATCGACGCCTACGCATTGCACACTGCATCCACGGAGGTGCGATGCGCGCGATGTCCCAACCCGTCGGATTGCCGGTGCTGGTCGAGAGCGATCTCGTGCGCCAGGTCGCGCGCCGGCTCACCGATGCGATCGTGCAGGGGCGGCTTCCCCCTGGCGCCAAGGTGGCGGAGGCGGCGGTCGCCCGCGAGCTCGGCATCAGCCGGGCGCCTGTGCGGGAGGCGGCGCGCCTCCTCGAGAGCCAGGGCTTGCTCAAGGCCTCGCCGCGGCGGGGCTTCTTCGTGCGCGAGCTGTCGGCGCAGGACGTCGACGAGCTCTACTCCTTACGCCTCTGCGTCGAGCGCCACGCCGCGGTCGAGGCGGCCCGCCGCCTGACGCCTGCGGCGCGCGACGCCCTTCGCCGCCAGCTCGCCCTGATGCGGGAGCTGGCCCGGCGCGACGACCCCGGCCTGATCGTCGAGGCCGATTACCAGTTCCACCGCCTGATCTGCGAGGCCGCCGGCAACGGCCGCCTCCTGCGCCTGTTCGACGGGCTGGCCTCGGAATTGCGGATCGTGATCGGGCTGATCGGCCGGCTCTACGACGATCCGGAGGAGATCGCCCGCACGCACGAGCCGGTTCTGGAGGCCATCGAGGCCGGCCACCCGGAGCGCATCGTCGCCCATGTCGACCACCATATCGGCGTCGCCCGCCGCGAGGTCGTCCGACTGGTGCAGAGCCTCACCCCGAGCCCCTGAGGCGCGAGCCCCTTCTCGATTCCCAGAGGCGCCAGCCTCGCCCGCCAGACCCGGAGATCCCATGAAGGCCGTCCATTCCGAGGACCACCGCAGCCACGACCCGAAATTCTTCCTGGTCCGCGGTCAGGTGAAGCCCGCCGCCGACCAGCCCGAGCGGGCCGACCGCCTCCTCGCGGGGCTCAAGGCCGGCCACCATACGGTGGTAGCGCCGCAAGGCCACGGCGCCGGCGCCCGGGCCCGGGTGCACAGCCCCGATTACCTCGCCTTCCTGGCAGAGGCCTGGCAGGCCTGGGAGTCCCTTCCCGACCACGGGCCTGAGATGATCGCCAACATCCACCCGGTGCGCGAGGACGCGACCTACCCGACCCACATCGTCGGCCGGCTCGGCTGGCATACGGTCGACACCGCCTGCCCGATCGGCCCGGGCACCTATGCGGCGGCGTGCGCCGCGACGGATGTCGCCGCGAGCGCGGCGCAAGCAGTCCTCGACGGCGAGGATGCGGCCTACGCGCTCTGCCGCCCGCCCGGCCACCACGCCTATCGCGACCGGGCCGGGGGCCATTGCTACTTCAACAACAGCGCGGTCGCCGCCGCGCATCTGCGCCAGCGCCACGCCCGGGTCGCGGTGCTCGACGTCGACGTGCATCACGGCAACGGCACTCAAGGGATCTTCTACCGCGATCCCTCCGTGCTGACGGTCTCGCTCCATGCCGACCCGCGCGGCTTCTATCCCTTCGTCTGGGGCTACGCCCACGAGCGCGGGGAGGGGGAGGGGATCGGCGCCAACCTCAACCTGCCGCTGGCGCTCGGCACCGGCGACGACGATTACCTGGCGGTGCTGGAAGGCGTGGCGAGCCGCACGGTCAGGGCCTTCGCCCCGACGGCTCTGGTCGTAGCGCTCGGCCTCGACGCCTCGGAGCACGACCCGCTCGCCGGACTTGCCATCACGACGCAAGGCTTCCGCCGCATCGGCGCGGCCTTGGCGCGCCTGAACCTGCCGACGGTGCTGGTGCAGGAGGGCGGCTACCTCTCTGACCTGCTGGGCGAGAACCTGACGGCCGTTCTCGCCGGCTTCGAATCCGCTCGCTAGGAGATCAACCCGATGGCCTTCGCCTGCACCATCCCGGCGGTTCCGACCGTCCAGCACGACGACGACACGGTCCGCATCACCCGCTGGGATTTTCCGCCCGGCGCCGTCACCGGCTGGCACGAGCATGGCTGGCCCTATTTCGTGGTGATGATCACCGAAGGCACGCTCCGGATCCACGACGGAAGCCAAGTCACCGAGGTGCCGCTCGCCCACGGCCAGTCCTATCGCCGCCCGGCCGGCATCCGTCACGACGTCCAGAACGGCTCCGACCACCCGATCGCCTTCGTGGAGATTGAGGTGAAGCGCCCCGAGGGGCTGGCCGCCGCTCCCTGACGAACGAAAACGGCCGGGGCTCGGGCCCCGGCCGGTTGCTTGTTCTCAGATACTCGGTGGACCCGCGGGGGGGGGGGGGCCCCCCGGG
>JAEWKL010000774.1 GCA_023386115.1 Pseudomonadota bacterium | reverse complement strand
ACGACCGCCTCGCCGCTCATCGCCCGGCCGCTGCGGCGAGCGTGGTCGGCGGCAAGTCCCGGGCCAGAGAGCCAGGTCTCGAGGCACCCGGTCCGGCCGCAATAGCAGGCCGGACCCGGACGCTCGTCGTCGCGGGGAGCGGGCAGCGGGTTGTGGCCCCATTCCCCGGCGATGCGCTGGCGCCCGGACAGGGCCCGGCCCGCGAGCGCGATGCCGGAACCGACGCCGGTGCCGAGGATCACCGCCCAGACGAGGGCAGCCCCCTCCCCCGCCCCGTCGACGGCTTCGGACACGGCCAGGCAATTGGCGTCGTTCTCCAGCCGCACCGGGCGGGCGAGCACCCTCGCGAGATCGTCGCCGAGAGGCCGGCCGTTGAGCCAGGTCGAGTTGGCGTTCTTGACCCGGCCGGTCGCCGGCACCAGCGCGCCGGGGATGCCGATCCCGACGGTGCCGGTGCCGCCGGCTTGCGCCTCCAGGGCCGCGACGAGGGCCGCGATGGCCCGGAGCGACGCGTCGTAATCGCCCCGCGGGGTCGCGACGCGCCGCTCGGCCCGCACGGTGCCGTCGGGATCGAGGGCGATCCCGGCGATCTTGGTGCCGCCGAGATCGATGCCGATGCGTAACGACGGCATCCCGGATCAGGGCGCGACCGGGACCGGCTTCTCGTCGGCGATCTCGGTGCCGATCGCCAGCGGGTTGGCCATCACCTCGCGCAACTTGACCGGATCGAGCTCGCCCTCCCAGCGGCTGACCACCACGCAGGCGACGCCGTTGCCGACGAGGTTGGTGAGCGCCCGGCACTCCGACATGAACTTGTCGATGCCGAGGATCAGCGCCATCGCGGCGACGGGCACCGGGTTGCCGGGGATCGCGCCCAGCGTCGCGGCGAGCGTCACGAAGCCGGCGCCGGTGACGCCCGAGGCGCCCTTCGAGGTCAGCATCGCGACCGCGATGATGGTGGCGTACTGCCCGAAGCTGAGATCCGCCCCCACGGCCTGGGCCAGGAACAACGTCGCCAGCGTCATGTAGATGTTGGTGCCGTCGAGGTTGAACGAGTAGCCGGTCGGGATGACGAGGCCGACCACCGAATCCGAGGCGCCGAGGCGCTTCATCTTCTGCATCATGTGCGGCAGCACCGTCTCGGACGACGAGGTGCCGAGCACGATCAGGAGCTCGTCCTTGATGTAGGCCAGGAACTTGATGATCGAGAAGCCGGAGAAGCGGGCGATCAGCCCGAGCACCACGAGCACGAAGAGCAGGCTGGTGAGGTAGAAGGTGGCGACGAGGCCCGCGAGGTTGCCGAGCTTGCCGATGCCGTACTCGCCGATCGTGTAGGCCATGGCGCCGAAGGCGCCGATCGGTGCGAGCTTCACGATCATGCCGATGATGCGGAAGAAGATCTCGCCCGCTGCCTCGATGGCGTGGATCGCCGGTTTGCCGCGCTCGCCCAACCCCGTGATGACGACGCCGGTCAGCACCGCGACCAGCAGGATCTGCAGCAGGTCGCCGCCCGCGAAGGCGTCGAAGTAGCTCTTGGGGATGATCGCCATGATATGGGCGACCGTCGAATCGGCCTGCGCCTTGCTGGCGTAGCCGGCCACCGCCTTGGCGTCGAGCTTCGAGGGGTCGACGCCGAAGCCGGCGCCCGGCTGCACGATCTCGCCGACGATCACGCCGATGAGGAGGGCGAGCGAGGACACCACCTCGAAGTAGACGAGCGCCTTCAGGCCGACGCGGCCGACCTTCTTCAGGTCGCCGATCGACGCGATGCCGTGCACGATGGTGCAGAAGATGATCGGGGCGATCATCATCTTGATGAGCGCGATGAAGGCGTCGCCGAGCCACTTCATCGACTTGGCCGTATCGGGCAGGACGTAGCCGAGCAGCACGCCGAGCGCGATGGCGATGAGAACCTGGATGTAGAGGACCCTGTACCAGGGCTGCGACGAGCCCGAAGCCGTCGCGGACGGCGTGACGTGCTGCATGATCGTTCTCTCCCCGAGGTGCCGGCCGCCGCCTTCTTGGGATCGGCCGTCGCGGTGCGGCCTTCGCCGCGTGACTGTCGTGCGGAACAGGCCGCGGCCCGGACAGTGTAGAAAGTCCGCGCGCCATGTTCCAAGTCGAAAATCGAGGAAAACCCTTCGGTTGTCCCCGCTGCGGCCCCGCTGTCTTTGCGGCATCGGGAGTCGAGACCGCCCGGCGGCCGTCGCGCGTCGCAGACGCCCGCGAGCGACCGGCTGGGGATCGGACGCAGGCAGGGCCGGGCGTGCCGTGCAGGCGCCCCCGCGTCAAGCGTCTGATGGATGAAGGAGCACCGTTCAACCGTGCGACACCGGCTCGTCGCGGCCGGCCAAGCGCGGCGACGACGAAAAATCCCGGTCTCCGCCAGGGCGGATCCCGGGATGGGTCGTGTCGTGCCGTCGTCGCGGAAGGTTCGGCGCCCTCAGGGCGTCGGCTGTGTCCGGCGCGGGCGGACGGTCCAGCGCTCGAAGGCCGGCGTGCCGTCGTCCCGGGCCGCATCCCCCCCCGGCACCGCGGCGCCGAGGGCCTGGGACAGGCTCTCGATCACGTCGTCGATGCGGGTGTCGGGATGAGCCTCCGGCGGCGGAGGCGGCGGCTCGGGAGCGGCCTCGGCCTGGGGCGGCGGCGCCTCGTGAACGGGCTCGGGC
>JAEWKL010000773.1 GCA_023386115.1 Pseudomonadota bacterium | reverse complement strand
GGCATCGACATGTCGATGCCAAGGCGCGAGGGTATGAGAGACACTTGGCATGCCCTATCGGCGCTTCAGGTCCTCAAAGCCCGCGATGCGCCCGGCGATCGCGCTCGCCGCCACCGTGGCGGGACTGGCGAGCCAGACCTGCCCGGGCCCCGAGCGGCCCGGGAAGTTGCGGTTGATGGCCGAGATCGTGACCTGATCGCGGGTCTCGGAGGCGCCCGGGCCGCAATTGGCGCAGGCGCCGCAGGCCGGCTGCATCACCTCCGCGCCGACCGCCGCGAAGGTGTCGAGATAGCCCTTGGCCTCGCAGTAGCGGCGCACGTCGATCGTGCCGAATTGCAGGATCAGCCGCACCCCCGGCGCGACCGTGAGGCCGCGCACCGCCGCCCAGGACAGGACCTCGTGGTAGCGGTCGAAATCCTCCCGCTTGCCGGCCGTGCACGAGCCGCCATAGGCGATGTCGATCGGCACCGGCGCCGCGAGGGCGTCGAGCGGAATGCCGTTGCCGGGATCGCCCGGGCGCGCCAGCATCGGCGACAGCGTCCCGACGTCGATGTCGATCTCGGCCGCGTAGGCGGCGCCCGGATCGCTGCGCATCCAGTCCTCCAGGGCGGGCGCCGCGCCGCGGCGCTCCCTGAGAAAACGCAGGGTCTCGGCGTCGGGCGCGACGAGGCCGGTGAAGCCGCCGAGCTCGGCGGTCATGTTGGTGAGCGTCGCCCGCTCGTCGGTGGAGAGCGACGCGACCGCCTCGCCGGCGAACTCGAACACCCGGCCGACGCCGAGCCCGGCGCGGATCTCAGGGAGCGCCAGGAGATGCAGTACGATGTCCTTCGCGCCGACGCCCGGGGACAGCGCGCCCCTGAGGTCGACCCGGACGCTCTCCGGCATCGCGAACCGCACCGCCCCGGTGACGAAGGCGTTGGCGATGTCGGTCGTGCCGATTCCGAAGGCGACGCAGCCGAGCGCGCCGGCATGGGGCGTGTGCGAGTCGGTTCCGACCACGAGCTGGCCCGGGAGCGCGTAAAGCTCGGCCATCAGCGCGTGCGAGATGCCCTCCGAGCCCGGCCCGTCGGGCAGGGTGCCGTGATGGGTCAGGCCGTGCTCGGCCACGAAGGCGCGGTGGGCGCGCGACGCCGCGGCGACGTGGGGCATCAGGTGCCGGTGGGCGCGGCTGAGATGCGTGTAGGAGTAATGGTCCTCGAAGGCGAGGATGGAGGCGGGGTCGTGCAGGGCGAGACCGGCCCCGAACGTCTCGGAGAGCAGATGGCGGGCCATGCCGGTATAGATGTCGTGGATGAAGCGCCGATCCGCGCGCACGAAGCCGCTCCCGCCCGCCTCCCCCACCGGCGGGCATGACGGCGTCGCCAGGGCATGGCGCCGCACGACCTTCTCGAAGTAGGTCCGCGGCCGCCCGTCGTCGGAAAGCGGAGCCGGCCGGGCCCCGGCGAGCTGCGCCCGGCCGTAGGCGAGGAGCCCGCCCGCACGCAGGATCGCGGCGGCCAGGGGATCGCGGCCGGCCACCAGCTCGTCCACGGTCACCGGCTCGCCGGCTTGGACGCGGGCGACGAGGCCCATGTCGGTCGCGGTGAAGAGGCCGAGATTGTCGGCGTTCTGGCGATAGATGCGCTCGAAGCTCTCGGCGATCACGAGGCGGATGCCGGCGAGCCGCTCGGCCAGCGGCGCGTGCTCGCGCGAGGAGCCCTTGCCGTAGCGCGCTCCCCCCACCAGCACCGAGAACCCGCCGGCTTTGAGCGCGCCGAGCCCGATCGGCGTCTCGTCACCGGCCCGGAAGCCGATATGGGCGTGGTCGGCGAGGCTCGCGTCGAAATGGACCAGCGAGGGCACCGGCGTGATCTCGTCGGTCGAGATCTCGGCCCGGAGCGGCAGGCCCGCGGCCCCGTCGATGTCCTCGCCGGCGAGCTGGCGGCGGACCAGGTCCGGATCCGCCGCGAGGTGAAGGACGCGCCCCGGCAGCGCGAGGGTGGCGGGGGCGCTCACTGGGAGATCTTCTCGAGTTCGAGCCCGGTGGTGCGCGGCCCCATCAGGCCGATCGTCAGCATCACCACGCTCATCGCGCCGGCGATGAACACGAACACCCCGGTGACCCCGAAATGCTCCAGCATGAAGGCGATCAGGAAGGCGTTCAGGATCGCCGAGAACCGGCTCCAGGAATAGACGAAGCCGACCGCCCGGGTGCGGATCCCGGTCGGGAACAGCTCCTGCTGGTAGGTGTGGTAGCTGTACGAGATGATGTTGCCGGCGAGCGTCAGCATCACCCCGAGGCCGACGATCGCCACCGCGCTCGAGGCCTGGGAGAACAGGAGCCCGCAGACGACGTTGACCCCGGCCATCGCCACGATGACGTGCTTGCGCTCGAACCGGTCGGCGATGAGCAGCCCGAGCAGCGGGCCGACGGGCGCGGCGAGGGCGATCAGCGTGGTGTAGCCGAGGCTCGTCGTGACGGTGATGCCCTGCTTGATCAGCAGCGTCGGCACCCAGTTGGCGAAGCCGTAATAGCCGATCGTCTGGAAGACGTTGAACAGGATCATCATCACGGCGCGCCGGCCGTAGGGGGCGGCCCACATCTCGGCGAACCGGGTGTGGTGCACCACCGTCTCGGCGGGGCCCGGCGGCGGCAGGGGGCGGCCGAGGTCGCGCTCGACGGCGCGCTCGAGCCCCGTCATCACCCGGTCGGCCTCGTCGAGCCGGCCCTTCATGGCGAGCCAGCGCGGGCTCTCCGGCAATTCGCGGCGCAGCCACCAGACGAACACCGCGCCGACGCAGCCGATCAGCACCACCCAGCGCCAGCCGTCGAGGCCGAGCGGCGCGTGCGGCACCAGGAGGTAGGCGAGGCAGGCGACGATCGGCACCGCGGAGAAGCCGAAGGCCTGGCAGAGCGCGTTGGCGCGCCCGCGCAGGTGCTTGGGTACCAGCTCCGACACGTAGGTGCCGATGGTGACGATCTCGACGCCGATGCCGAGCCCGGCGACGAAGCGCCAGAGATTGACCCCGAAGGCCGTGTCCTGGAACGCCATCACGCCGTTGGCGGCGCAGTACCACAGCAGCGACCAGGTGAAGATCGCCCGGCGCCCGAAGCGGTCCGACAGGAAGCCGCACGCGATCGTGCCGAGGAACAGCCCCGAGAACAGGGCGGCGACGAAGCTCGCCACGCCCGTGGTGCCGAACAGGCCGTGGGTCGTCGGCGTCAGGATGCCGGATTTCACCAGCCCCGGCGCGACGACGCCGGTGAACAGGAGGTCGTAGAGCTCGAAGAAGAAGCCGAGCCCGAGCAGCATCACCAGCCGCCACACGGTGCGGGTGGCGGGGAGCCGGTCGAGGCGGGCCGAGATCGTCCCGGCGCCGGCGACGACGGGGGCCTCGGCGGCGGCGATGGGTACGGCCTGCGCGACGGACAGGGTCATGGGGCGTCTCCTCGTGGACGGTTTCCTCAGGCGCTCCCGCCGGCGTCTGGCGCGCCGTTGCGGGGACGTGCAGTCGTGTCAGGCGGCCCCAGCGAGGATGCCGGCCGCGGCGAGATCCGCGATCTCCGCCTCGGTCAGGCCGACCTCGCGCAGCACCTCGCGTCCGTGCTCGCCGACCCGTGGCGGCTGGCGGCGCAGGCCGGGCCGGCCG
>JAEWKL010000764.1 GCA_023386115.1 Pseudomonadota bacterium | reverse complement strand
CCGACCGCCTGCGCGCCGCCGAGCTGAGCGGCCTCTGCGCCGTCGGCCTCGCCCGGGAGCGGGTGACGCCGGATCGGATCCTGACGCCGGACGCCTTCCGGAACGCCCTGCGGGTGCTCCTCGCCATCGGCGGCTCGCCCAACGGCATCGTTCACCTGACGGCGATGGCCGGGCGCCTCGGCATCCCGATCGATCTCGCCACCCTCGACCGGATGGGCCGGGAGACACCGGTGCTGATCGACCTCAAGCCGTCCGGCCAGCACTACATGGAGGACTTTCACCGAGCGGGCGGCCTGCCGACGCTGCTGCGCGAGCTGAAGTCCCTCCTGCATCTCGACGCGCTCACGGTCACCGGACGCACCCTCGGCGAGGAAATCGAGCGGGCGGGGCCAACCTTCCCCCAGACCGTGGTGAGGCCCATCGCCGACCCGCTCTATCCGCAGGGCGGCATCGCGGTCTTGAATGGCAACCTCGCGCCGGGCGGGGCGATCATCAAGCAGTCGGCAGCCAGCCCTGCCCTGATGGAGCATGAGGGCCGCGCCGTGGTGTTCGACGGCCTCGAGGATCTGGCCGCGCGGATCGACGCGGACGACCTCGACGTGGCCGCCGACGACGTGCTGGTGCTCCAGAATATCGGGCCGACCGGCGGGCCGGGAATGCCCGAAGCCGGCTACATTCCGATCCCCAGGAGGCTCGCCCGGGCCGGCGTCAAGGACATGGTGCGGATCTCCGACGGCCGGATGAGCGGCACGGCCGCGGGCACGATCGTGCTGCACGTGACGCCCGAGGCGGCGACCGGCGGCCCCCTCGCCTACGTCAGGACTGGCGATCGCATCCAACTGAGCGTCGCCGATCGTCGGCTTGAGCTTCTGGTGCCGGAGGCCGAACTCGCGGCCCGGATGGCGCAAGCGCCGCGGACGCGGCCGCGGGCCGCCCGCGGCTACGCCAAGCTGTTCCTCGATTCCGTGACCCAGGCCGACCAGGGCGTCGATTTCGACTTCCTGCGGCACGTCCGGGATGAGGCCCCGGCTGCGCAGGACGGAGATGCTGGCGGACCGACACGCTGAGAGGCGTTGCGGCGCGACGACGATACGGATCAGGGGGACGACGATGGCGAGCGCATTTCCTGCCGCAGCGGACAGGGCGGCGGCACCAGGATTGACTGGCGAACTGGCCTTCGAGGAGGCCACGTTTCGCCGCATCACCTGGCGCGTCCTGCCGATCTTCTTCGTCTGCTACTTCGTGGCCTATCTCGACCGGGTCAACGTCTCCTTCGCCAAGCTGCAGATGCTCAGTGACCTGCGGCTCAGCGAGGCGGTCTACGGCGTCGGCGCGGGCGTCTTCTTTCTCGGCTATTGCCTGTTCGAGGTACCGAGCAACATGATCCTGCATCGGGTCGGCGCCCGGCGCTGGATCGCCCGGATCATGCTGACCTGGGGGGCGCTGTCGATCGCGATGGCGTTCGTGACCGGAGAGACGAGCTTCTACGTCCTTCGCTTCCTGCTCGGGGTCGCCGAAGCCGGCTTCTATCCGGGCGTCCTCCTCTACCTGTCGCAGTGGTTCCCGGCGGCACGGCGGGGACGCATCACCGCCCTGTTCATGGCCGGCAATCCTCTCTCGGGCATCATCGGCGGACCGCTCTCGGGCCTGATCATGCAGAGCTTCGGCGGCGCCGCCGGACTGGCATCCTGGCAATGGCTGTTCATCGTCGAGGGCGTTCCGGCCCTGGTCCTCGCCGTCGTGGTGTTCCTCGCGCTCAGCGATCGGATCGAGGAGGCTCGGTGGCTCTCGACAGCCGAGAAGGATGCGGTGCGCCATGCCCTCGCGGCGGATGCCCACGCCAAGACGGTGCGCTCCATCGGGTCGGCATTCGCGAGCCCGCGGGTCTGGCTGCTGTGCCTGGTCTATTTCGGGGTCAGCATCGGGTCGAACACGGTCGGCTTCTGGCAGCCGACGATCATCAAGGGCGCGGGAATCGGCAAGCCCCTGGCGATCGGGATCCTGTCCGCAATCCCCTACCTCGTCGCCCTGGTGGTGATGCTGGTCGCCGGACGCAGCGCCGACCGGTGGCGAGAGCGACGCTGGCACGTCGTGGTACCACTCCTCGCCACCGCCGCCGGACTGGCCCTTTGCGGAATGTTCCGGAGCGAGATCGGGCCCGCCATCGCCTGTCTGTCTCTCGCGGCAGCCGGGATCGTCACGACGATCGCGATGTTCTGGGCTCTGCCGACCGCCTTCCTGGACGGCGCAGCCGCGGCGGCCGGCATCGCGCTCATCAACTCGACCGGCAATCTCGGGGGATTTGTCAGCCCGACGGTCATGGGTTGGCTCGCCACCACGACCCGCTCTCTGGATGCCGGGCTCTACGCGACGGCGGCGTGGCTCGTCGGCACCGCGATCCTCGTCCTCGCCTTCGTGCCTGCCCGTCTCGTCAATCGGTAGGCCGCTGGCCGCCCTCGGCTTCGACAAGGAGCGACATCATGGATCTGAGGCTCAACGGGAAAGTCGCCCTGGTGATGGGAGCGGGTGGCGGGCTCGGGAGCGCCATCGCGCGGTCCCTCGCCGCCGAGGGCGTGCGACTGGCCCTCGCCGACCGCGACCAAGCGGGGCTGGAAAGCACCCGCGAGAGCCTCGCGCCCACCGGCGCCGAGACGCTGCAATGCGTCTGGGATCTCGCCGATCTCGCTTCGATCGACCGCCACGTCGCCACCATCGAGGCGCGCTTCGGCGGCGTCGATATCCTGGTCAACAACACCGGCGGTCCGCCGCCGACACCCGCCGCCGGCCAGCCGCCGCAGGCCTGGGAGGACAACTTCCGCGCCATGGTGGTTTCCGTGATCGCCGTGACCGACCGGGTCCTCCCCGGGATGCGCGCGCGCCGCTGGGGGCGGATCATCACCAGCACCTCGTCGGGCGTGGTCGCGCCGATCCCCAATCTCGGCCTTTCGAACGCCCTCCGCCTGTCTCTCGTCGGATGGTCGAAGACCCTCGCCCGGGAAGTCGCCCGCGACGGCATCACGGCGAACATCGTGCTGCCTGGCCGTGTCGCGACGCAGCGTATCCGCTTCCTTGACGAGGCCAAGGCGTCGCGCGAGGGCCGGTCAGTGGAGACGGTCGCGGCTGAGAGCACGGCCTCGATCCCGATGGGACGCTACGGAGAGCCGCACGAATACGCCGACGTCGTCACGTTCCTGGCGAGCGGACGAGCCTCCTACGTGACAGGCGCGGTGCACCGGGTCGACGGGGGCCTGCTCGCCAACGTCTGAGCGGCTGCATCCACATCGTCTCCCGAGGCGAGCGTCGATCACCACCGAAACCATCGGCTGTCCGCGGCGTCGCGCTGCGTATCGGCAGGACCGGGACCGGCCGGATGACCCAACTGGAGAGGCCTACCGATGATGTCCGAAGCAGGTATGATTGCAGCGCTGCGCGAGATATCTACCGCGACCTTGACGACGCTGATGCTAAAGAAAGGCCTGCGCAATGTCTGGCTGCGTGGGCCGCGGCCGCTGGTGCCAGGACAGGGACGGGTGGTCGGGCGAGCCTTCACCCTGCGCTTCATCCCGGCGCGGGAGGACCTCGCGACCCCGGCGGCATGGTCGGCGCCGATCTCAACGCGTACCGCCGTTGAGGCGATGCCGCCGGGCTGCATCGCCATTGTCGCCTCCGGCGGCTGCACCGATGCCGGGGTCTACGGCGACATTCTGTGCGCCCGCATGCGACAGCGCGGCGTGACTGCCCTGATCACTGACGGAGCGGTGCGCGATCTCGACGGCGTCGCCGCTACCGGCCTGCCGATATGGGCGCAGGGCGTCGCAGCGCCTCCTGCTGTCACCGGTATGACCTTCGTGAACTGGCAAGAGCCGGTCGGCTGCGGCGGCGTGGCGATCTATCCGGATGACCTCATCGTGGCGGATACGGACGGCGCGGTGGTGGTGCCGAAGGCGCTGGTGGCGGAGCTCGCAGGGCCAGCGGCCGAGCAGGAGCGCCTGGAAGCTTGGATCCTTTCGGAAATCCTGGCCGGCGCGCCCCTTCCCGGCCTTTACCCTCCGAACGATGAGACGCTCGCTCGTTACCGCGCGGAAATCGCCCACTGATCAGCGCGTGTGGCCCACGCGAGCAGGAGGGATCACCACAAAATTATCTCCTCCCCGGCCCTTTACCGACTATCTGGCTACGGCATCGCCAGCTGCTCGGGACGCCCAAACGGGGATATGCGGAGGTGGTCCCCGCTCTTGGCTGCTGAGTTTAAGCGTTCACGGATGCGACAGGGGAAGCGCAGGTCCACGGCCTGCCCTCGCCTCCTCGAATAATGTTACAATATCAATTACTTACAGCGCGCATTCTGGGGTCGGCTCCGTTTCTTCGCGTATCCGCTCCGTTTCTTCATCCCTAGGCAGAGCCGAACTGCTGCTTCATGAGCACAGGTATCCCTAGCCAACAGCTGGATCGCTCGCGAACGGTTGAAAGTGACCCAAAGCGGCCCCTCGGAGCAAATGTCGGGAACGTCCGATCGCGAGCGTTTTCCGGACATTTGAATTCGTGACACGGTTTCCTGACACTCACCATGCCGTAGGGCTCTCGCGTAAAGCGCGTCAGGTGAAGCCGACTGCTGCCCTGTGAGGTTTCCCGTCGTTTTTCTTACATTGCGGTCCAGACGGCGGAATGACCGCTCAGGGTATTTCTCTGCCCTTCATGGTGGTGCGCCCAACGCTGGAGGGGCCGTTCTCCTAGTACCGCCGGAAAACTCTACGTTCGTCATAGCTCCGGCGGTCCTTGCATTTTGACATTGTGTCACAAGTTTAAATCAACACCTTGAGCCTGGGTGAACAAGCCATAACTCATGCAAACAGAAAAATCTATATTTTCATTTTGCAGACATTGACGTATCTGGCGCTATCTGGTTGTTTTTGAAGATCGTGGTCAGGAATTTTTTTACGGAAGATCGCGCTTCTTCGTTAGCGGCAGGATCGTACCCTAGATGAGGTCCGTGCTCAACGCACACATCTTTGTAAGTGAACGGTTGACCAGTCGCAACATTAATGAGAGATCCATCGGATTGTTCACGAATTTGGCAATTGCGTACTGTCTCAAATTTTGACTGCACGATAGGTGGATGCGCACCCAAGGGGTTATCGAATGCATGGGCTGCGCCGGGGTATTCAGTGACGTCCACGTCGTGGTCCGCGTTCTTGAGCCTTTGGACGTAAGCCTTGCACACGGCAAGCGGATTATAGTCGTCGGCTGCACCACCGAAAATGCGGATTGGTCGGTCAGCGGTATCGGTATCCTGCAGGTAAGTGGTCATGCAGTCTGGATAGAAGGGGATGTAGGCTGTAAATTCTATGCCCGATCTGTTCCACATGCGATGGAACCTCTTCAGGCTCGCGTAAAGCGTGGCCTGCCCCCCGCGCGAGAAGCCCATTAGGGCGATGCGGTTAGGATCGACACGCGGGTTATTAGCCAATACATCGAGCGCGCGATAGATATCAAGAATAAGATTGAGGCGACCCAGTGCCGCCTGGTTGGTGTTCACTTCCGTGAGACCGCGACCCGTGAAGCCGTCGAGTACAAAAGACGAAATGCCGATTGCGTTGAGTTCTCGTGACCAAACATCGATATTGGCAGCAATACCACTGGAGCCATGCTGAAGAATGACTAATGGAAGGCGGCCCGTTCCTTGGGCAATCCGCAGCTCGCCCGAGATGACCACAGGCGCACCTCTACTCGCGTCTCCTAGAAGGAAGTCGCGATCTGTAAGCGTCAAAGTCTGGATTAGATGCAACTCGGTTCGGGCAGCGATCTGGCGGGCTGCATCAACATCTGCAGCCCGGGTCACGGCTGCTAGAAGTATCAATGTTCCTGATAACGCAACTTGGCTGAGGAGCTTACAAAGCCAGCCGCCATGTCTCGCGCTGTTGAGTCTCCGACGCATTTGAAAGAGCGTCATCGTCCCCTCCCATGGCGTCTGCGCCCGGAGTCAGCAGGCTTCAATTAGCGGCTCCAGAGCAGCTCATTGCACCGATTGGCATCGTACCTCTTTGAGCCTGATGGATAAAGTACATGCGCCATTAGGCAGTTCATGCGATGACAGGCTATAGGCCGCCGTAGCTCGGCCGCTCGACCGTTATGCAGGAATGTGCGCTCGCCCCGGAGAGGATCGCCCCATGGTCGCCTTGCCACCATGCTGGTTCAAGCGATGCGTGCCAACTCCGCCGGAGCGGCCGGTTGATTTCCTGACATGCAACCCTTATAGGATTAAGTGCCTGACAAACCGTCGTTTTTCATACACGTGCGGTTCAGGCCGCGGAGGCAGTGCACTAGAAGCCACAAATCACCCAGCGCGGGGTGGTCCTGAATGCGGCGATCAGCTGGCTCGACCGCTTCGACCGGTTGATCCTCGACGCCATGGCCTACGTCAGCAATAATCAGACCGAGACCAGCGCGCATTTCGAGCTGATCATCACTCGCGATTTAGGTCCTGAGACGGCTCCTATGGGCAGCCTGCTTGGCCCTATTGCCGCAAACTGCCATGCTGCACCATCGCCGTGCTCGACCCCGAGTGTGGTCAGCAAACATCAGCGTGCAGGTATGACCCTCGCACGCTTTGATGTGGGTGAAGTCCTCATCGCACACGAGCTGAGCCAGAGCCTCGGCTATCGGCTGGAGCAGGGAGTCCGGCGTATGCCAATGACGGCAGGTTCTCAGTGTCAGATGTGGCACGCCGTCATCGTGCTCGCAGACGACCTGACTGAAGCGCTGATCCCGCTCAAGGAGCCTATTGAGTGGCTTGAGCTCGGGTAGATCCTGGGGCGTGAGAGGACGCCCTCTACGCTCGCCAACGTAGCCCCGGAACCACTCCCTCAATTGTCGGGCCCGAGCCGCGACGTCGTCGAGTTCCCCAGGGGTTGCCCGATCCCGAACCGCAGCGGACGTCTCCCCTCGCACGAGCCCCGCCTGTTCCAGCCAATTAAGCAGGCCCTCACCGTCGCCGATCCAGTCGACGGGTGTGTCGACCGGTGTCGCGATGGAGTTCAGAAAATCGAGGCCCAGCGCGTCGGCCACGAAGATTGCAGGCGTGCGGTGATGATCCATTTCGTTGCCTTTAGAGCCGCCGGCCTTCTCAACCCGCATGACACATAACCTATTTAATTGACTCGGTCAGGTTAGGCAAGGCGTGTCCGAAGCTCCTCTTACGATCACTTTGACCGGCGTGGCAGCAGCCGTACAGGCGAGGAGTGCACCCGCACAAAATCGTAACCTTCCTGATGCTGGTTGACAGGTTATGGCATGCGGATCTAACCTCTCTAAAGGCATCGAAGAGGTTATGAGGACAAAACGCCATGTCCGGCATCCGCTATCGCTCGGCCGATATCGACGGGGTCAGGATCGCCTACCGAGAGGCCGGCTCTCCTGCTGCTCCGAAGTTGCTCCTGCTCCACGGCTTTCCGAGTGCAGGACACATGTTCCGCGATCTCATCCCACTCCTGGCTGAGCGCTTCCATCTCGTGGCACCGGATCTTCCCGGGTTCGGCCTCTCGGACATGCCAGAGCGGGATCGCTTCACTTACAGCTTCGACAACATCGCTTCGGTGATCGACCGCTTCACAGAGGTGATCGGCTTCAACCGGTTCGCGATCTACGTCTTTGACTATGGTGCACCAACGGGCTTTCGCATCGCTGCCAACCATCCAGAGCGGATCACCGGCATCGTCTCGCAGAACGGCAACGCTTACGAGGAGGGGCTCAGCGAGGGCTGGAGTCCGATCCGGGCTTACTGGCAGGATGCGTCCCCCGCTAATCGGGATGCTCTTCGCGCTTTCCTGAAGCCGGAAACAACGATCTGGCAATACACGCACGGCGTGCCCGATCCAACCTTGATCTCGCCGGACGGCTTTTCGCTCGACAATCACTATCTGAGTCGCCCTGGCGCCGACGAGGTGCAGCTCGATCTGTTCGGCGATTACAAGAGCAACGTCGCTCTCTATCCGTTCTTCCAGGGGTACTTTCGGACCCACAGGCCGCGCCTTCTGGCCGTCTGGGGCCGCAACGATCCATTCTTCTTGCCGGCGGGAGCGGAGGCGTTCCGGCGCGACATCCCGGATGCGCAGGTGACCTTCTTCGATACGGGCCACTTCGCGCTTGAGACCCACGCGCTCGAAATCGCTGCCGCAATCCAGGCCTTCCTCGTCTGAGCCGTGAGCCGGGATGCGGCCGACGCGCGTCCTGCCCAACAATCCTGCGCCCGGCCGGCGCCCAGCACAAAGGACTATTGTCATGCGCGCCATCGTTCTGGACGGGTTCGGAGGCCTCGACGTTCTAACCTACAAGGACATCCCCGAGCCCGAACCGCGAGCCGGCCACGTCGTCATCGAGATCAAGGCCTTTGGCATCAACCATGCCGAGATGCACATGCGCCGAGGCGAATGGGCCGAGGCGGCGCCGGTCTCGGGCATCGAGTGCGTTGGTATCGTTAAGTCGTGTCCCGGCGGCGAGTTTCCGGTTGGAGCGAAGGTGGCGGCACTGATGGGTGGCCTTGGGCGTACTATCAACGGAAGCTACGCCCAGTTCACCCGTGCCCCGGTCGGCAACGTTGCGCTGATCGAGGCGGACCTCCCCTGGGCTGAGCTCGCAGCTATCCCCGAGACTTACGCCACCGCGTGGACCTGTCTGTTCCGCAATCTCGATATCCAGAAAGATCAGCTTCTGCTGATCCGCGGTGCGACCTCGTCATTCGGTCAGGCTGCTCTCAAGATGGCGGTGAATGCCGGAGCTCGCGTCATCGCTACGACGCGCAATCCCGAGCGGTTCGCCAAGTTGCAGGCTTTAGGGGCGGAGCGCTGCGAGATAGAGCGACCGGATCTGTCAAAGCACCTCTATGACGCGAAGCAGATCGACGCGGTCCTGGACCTTGTCGGCAACAGCGTGGTTCTGGACTCGCTCTCGGTGCTCCGCCGAGGCGGTCGTTCGTGCCTGGCCGGCTGGCTGGGCGGTCTCGACCCGATCCCGGATTTCAACCCGCTGCTGCAGATGCCGAGCGGCGTCTACCTGACCTTCTTCGGCAGCTTCGTGTTCGGAACGCCGGGCTTCCCACTCGCCGACGTCCCACTCGGGAAGATCGCTCAGGATGCCGCTGCAGGGCGGCTCGACGTGAAGCCTGCGCGCATCTTCAGCTTCGACGAGGTCCGTGAGGCGCACTGCCTGATGGAGGCGAATGCGGCCGGCGGCAAGATGGTCGTCGTACACTGAACCCCGTCCGACCGGAGGAGATCGAGATGACGAAGACAGTCGCCATCGTCACCGGTGCCAGCCAGGGTATCGGTCGAGCCACGGCAATGCGCCTGGCTCAAGACTTCTCGGTGCTTGTGCTGGTTGCGCGTAACTACACCAAGCTGGAGGAGACAGCTGCGGCTGTGAGGGAAGGCGGGTCCGAAGCCCTCGTGATCAACCTCGATCTTGCCCAGCCCACGGCGGCCGCGATGGTTGTCAAGCAGACGCTGTCCGCGTTTGGGCGCATCGATGCGCTGCTCAACATCGCGGGCGCGGTTCCCGGGCTGGACGTCTTTCAGATGACGGATGAGCAGTGGGATGCGGGCCTGGGACTCAAGCTTCATGGCGCGCGGCGCCTCACCATTCAAGCGTGGGACGCTCTGAGGGCGTCCAAGGGCTCGGTCGTATTCATGTCCGGCAATGCTGCCGTGACCCCGAAGGCGGCTGCAGCCGCGGTGGGTGCGATCAATGCGTGCATAGAAGCGTTGGCAAAGGCGTTCGCGGAACGCGGCATCGCAGATGACGTTCAAGTTAATTGTGTATCACCAGGTGCGATCATCACCGATCGCCGCACGGCGATGCTCGATAGAGCTGCTACGTTTAAACAAATCAGCATTGAGGAAGTGAAGCAGGACTTCCTTAAGCAGGCCGGAATCGCTCGCTTCGGAGCAGCTGAGGAGATCGCGAACCTGATGGCATACGCCGTCTCTCCGGCGGCGCATTGGATGACCGGAACAGTGCTTCGGATGGACGGTGGAGAGGTCAGGTCGATCTGAATTAATCCCAATTCTTCCAGGAGGGCGTGATGTCCAAGCCTGATTTCCTCATCGGCGCTCGCGCGATCGTCTTCGATGCCTATGGTACCCTGCTCGATGTACATACTGCTGTGCAACGCCATGCCGCCTTGATTGGGCCGGACGCAAAATCGTTATCAGACACTTGGCGTCAAAAACAGCTCGAGTACTCATGGGTGTTGTCGCTATGCGGGCGCTATACCTCATTCTGGATCTTGACCGAGCGGGCACTCGACTATGCGCTGGCCCGCCATCCAAGCGTCGACCGGGCGATCAGACCAGCATTGTTAGAGGCTTATCGAACTCTGGATGCCTACTCAGAGGTAGTTCACACCCTCAAGGCTTTGCGCGCAATCGGACTTAAGACCGCGATCCTCTCCAATGGCGATACGGCGATGCTCGAGGCTGCGGTACGAGCGGCTGCGCTCCAGGATCATTTGGACGCGGTGCTATCAGTGGATCCAGCCGGCGTATTCAAAACGAGTCCCCGCGCGTACGATCTCGTGCCCGAGCGGTTGGGTACTGGCATGACCGAGACCGTGTTCGTGTCTTCGAACCGCTGGGATGTGGCCGGAGCTGCCGCGTACGGTTTCAGCCCGGTTTGGGTCAACCGTCTCGGCCTGCCAGATGAGTACCCGGATCTCTCTCCAGTCAGGGTAATCAGAAGCCTCGACGCATTGCTCGTTTGAGATTTGAAGTGCCTGCACTGCGGTCGCTGTTCGAAATCTAACAAATATTCATTCCATAACTGATATATTATTTTATCATATGCAGATGGAAAAGTTGCGCATTTAGGAGGCAACCAAAAAATTAATGCATGAAAATGGAGTGGAGGACGCCATGAATTATCTCGTTGACATGATCGGTCGTTCAGGCCTGCTGAGGCGTGATCTTGATTACCATCTGATCCGGGGCGCGATGGTCGTCATTTTCGCTTGGTTTGGTTATGATAAATGGTTTGAGGCTGAGATCAGAGGACTTCTCCCCTTGATCACGCACGGTCCGTTCACCTCATGGACAATCCCGACCCTGGGCATTCGCGGCACGGCAATTTTCCTCGGAGCGTCGGAATGGACGTTTGGTACGCTCCTGTTCCTGGGCTACTGGAACAAGAAGCTGGGCATGTTGGGTGCCCTCGGTTCCACGGCCACCTTCGTCTCGACTCTGACGATCCTGCCGTTCGTACCCGATGCTTGGGATGCTGCAGCTGGCGGCTTTCCAGCGATGACGATGAATTCCGCCTTTCTTTTGAAAGATCTTGTTCTATTAATCGTGTCGCTTTATCTACTCAGACAGGATGCTTCCCGGGTTCTTGAGAGCAGAAATTTTGCCAAGCGGCAGGACGAGATGGCCTTTCGCAGCGTGTCGATGTGACGGACTCATGAGTATGCCTAGGGCGCACAGCAAGTCACAGACATTTTCTATGAAACGCGGTGGAGGATCATATCATGGCTTACGCTGATATCGAGGCGCATGGCGTAATAGGAAATTTGCGCACCGCGGCACTCGTGTGCAGCGACGGCACCATCGACTTCTTCTGCTATCCAAGTTTTGACTCGTCCACCGTGTTCGCGGCCCTGCTCGACGATGCCAAGGGCGGCCACTTCTCTATCACGCCGGAGCCAGACGGCGTGCGCACCCGGCAGATGTACCTCCCGGAGACCAACGTGCTCGTGACCCGCTTCATGAGCGAGGCCGGCATGGCGGAGGTCGTCGACTACATGCCGATCTGCAAGGATGGGCCCAAGAGCGCCCTCGTCCGCCGCTTGAAGGGCATCCGGGGCAGCATGACGCTGCGCGTGACCTGCGAGCCAAGGTTCGACTACGCCCGCGCCGCCTCGCGGGCCCACCTGCGCGACGGCAGCCTGATCGAGTTTGCGCCGGCGGGCAAAGGGGCCCCGTTGCGGTTGCGCACAACCGTCCCGATGACGGTGACGCAGTCGGGCGCAGAGGCAACCGTTACGCTCGGCCCCGGCGAGGAGGCCGGCTTCGTCTTCGAGTGCACCCACGAGCGCCCGAGCGAGGGCAACCTAGACGCTTTCCTGGAGAGCACTTTCTCTGAGACGATGGCGTACTGGCGGTCCTGGAGCGGGCGCTCGCGCTATCGCGGCCGCTGGCGCGAGATCGTGCAGCGGTCGGCCCTCGCTCTCAAGGTCCTGACCTCGGCGGATCACGGAGCGGTTCTGGGCGCCGCGACCTTCGGCCTGCCCGAGTGGGTCAGCGGCGGCCGCAACTGGGATTACCGCTACTGCTGGATCCGGGACGCCGCCTTCACGGTCTACGCGCTCATGCGCCTGGGCTACACTGACGAGGCGACGGCCTTCATCGGCTGGGTCGAGAAGCGGGCGCGCGAACAGAGGCAGGGCGACCGGCTCCAGATCCTGTACGCCGTCGACGGCGGCAGCGACGCGGCGGAGGAGGTGCTCGACCACCTCGCGGGGTATCGCGGGTCCAAGCCCGTGCGGATCGGCAACGCCGCCGCCCAGCAACTGCAGCTCGACATCTACGGCGAGCTGGCGGACGCCATCTACCTTGCGGACAAGTACGGGGTCCCGGCCAGCATCGACACTTGGCACGGCGTGGCGCGTGCCCTCGACTGGGTCTGCGAGAACTGGGACCAGCCGGACGAAGGCATCTGGGAGGTGCGCGGCGGCCGCCAGGCCTTCCTGTCCGGGCGCCTCATGTGCTGGGTCGCGCTGAACAGGGGCCTGCGCATGGCGAGGCAACTCGCTCGCCCGGCGCCCCTCCAGCGCTGGCACGAGACGCAGGACGCCATCGCCCAGAGCATCTACACGGACTTCTGGAACCCCGAGAAGCGCGCCTTCGTCCAGCACCCGGGCACGGACGCCCTGGACGCGGCGGCGCTGCTCATGCCGCTGGTCAAATTCATCAGCCCCGTCGACCCCCGCTGGCTCTCGACGCTCGACGCCATCGGCCGGGAGCTGGTCAGCGATGCCCTGGTCCTCCGCTACCAGACGAAGGAGGGCGTCAACAGCGACGGCCTGGAGGGACGGGAAGGCGCGTTCACGCCGTGCTCGTTCTGGTACGTCGAGTGTCTCGCCCGGGCCGGGCGCCTGGAGGAGGCACAGCTCACCTTCGAGAAGATGCTGGGCTACGCCAACCATCTCGGCCTCTACGCGGAAGAGCTCGGTCCCCGGGGCGAGCACCTCGGCAACTTTCCGCAGGCCTTCACCCACCTGGCACTCATCAGCGCGGCCCATGCCCTGGACCGCGCTCTGTCCGAGAAGGGACGGCCATCGATGGGCCAGGACCTCCGCGGCTGAGCCAAGACGAGGGGCGCCAGGCGACGATCTCGGCTGACTTGGCGGGCGGCGTGACGGCCAATCCCGCGTCAAGCGACTTGTGGGTCGATGCGCACTTATCGGCAACATGCCCTTTGGTCATCATGCCCACTATCGCCAACGCTGTCATGAGAGCCATCCGTCGGTCTGCGTCTCGCCAGAACCCTGTCCGCCGTGATGTAAACCGTGCCTCCTTGAACCTAGGACACAAGGAAGAAGCGACCGCCATTGAGACGATTTAGCATAAAAATCGATATCGACAGCATTCAAGAGATCAAAGCAGAACCTTAGTGTGACCTCATGTTCGCAGCCGAAGCGAAGGAGCGTCACATGTCCCACATCGCTTTCTCGTCCAAGCGCGCCGCCGGCCGGACCGCGTCGTCGAGGCTGTTCTCCGCTGCCCTGGCTACCCTCGTCCTCGTCAGCACGGAGGCGACGCTCGCAGCAGCCGGGCACTTCACGTCTGAGGTCTCCGCTGCCGCGAAGCCGGTCCGGCTGCCGCCGCTCCGCATCACGATGGGTTTCAGGCGCGTGAGCGCTGTCGGCCAGACCAAGCCGCCCGGCGCAGCCTTGGATTGGCGCGCCGGCACGACCTCTGGGCTCGACGCGCAAAGTCATCGTCTGGACAACCTCATCAGCACCACGATCTGTAGAGGCTGCTGATCCGAATAATGTTAGCGCGACCGCAGTTGGGGACTGTCAGCCAGATTGCCGGAACGCGTTTTCGCCCGCCTTCACCGAAGCAGACTTCTGCATACACCTATTTCCGGAGCCATAACCATGAGCGCAACCAACCCGTCACTCGACACACGCCAAGGGAAGGAGCAGGTAGGAAGTAAGGAGGTACGAGCCGTATCTCGGTCGGAACACTTCGACGTGCTGATCCTCGGCAGCGGTCAAGGCGGCAAGCTGCTGGCTTGGCACCTCGGGAGGGCGGGCAGGAAGGTTGCCGTCGTCGAGCGCCGCTGGGTCGGCGGCTCGTGTCCCAACATCGCCTGCCTGCCCAGCAAGAACGAGATCTGGAGCGCCAAGGTCGCCCACCTTGTGCGCCATGCCGGCCAGTTCGGGACCATCACTGGTCCGGTCACGACGGACATGGAGGCGGTCCGCCAACGCAAGCGCGCGATGGTCGAGGGCGAGGTCGCGTTTCACCTCAAGGCCTATCGTGACGCCGGCGTCGACCTGATCATGGGTAGCGGGCGCTTCGTCGGCCCGAAGACCCTTGAGGTGCAGCTCAACGACGGTGGCTCGCGCATGCTGACGGGCGATCAGGTGTTCCTCAACGTGGGAACGCACGCGACCATCCCCACCATTCCCGGGCTCGCCGAGGCCGATCCACTCACGCACATCGAGACACTGGAACTCGACGCGGTGCCCTCGCACCTGATCGTGGTGGGTGGCGGCTACGTCGGCCTGGAGATGGCGCAGGCGCTCAGCCGCTTTGGGAGCCGCGTGACCATCCTTCAGGCTGGGCCTCAGCTCCTGAGCAACGAGGACGCCGACGTCGCCACCGAGATGCAGGAGATCCTCGCCGCCGAGGGCATCACGGTCGTCACGCAAGCCGAGACGCTGCGCGTGACGGGCCGCTCCGGGCAGGCGGTCAGCCTCGTCGTGCGCAGTGGCGAAGGCGAGCGGACCATCGAGGGGAGCCACATCCTCGTCGCCGCCGGGCGTTCGCCCAACACGCAAGGGATCGGGTTGGAAGCGGCCGGCGTCGCGTTGACCGACCGAGGCTTCATCCGCGTGAACGAACGCCTGGAAACCAGCGCGCCCGGGGTATGGGCACTCGGCGAGGCGGCCGGCAGCCCGCAGTTCACCCACGTCTCCGTCGACGACTTCCGGATCATCCGGGACAATCTCGCCGGAGGCCGGCGAGGCACACAGGACCGCTTGGTCCCGGCGAACATGTTCACCGAGCCGCCGCTCGCCCGCGTCGGGCTGAACGAGCGCGAGGCGCAACGCCTGGGCGTGCCTGTCCGGGTGGCGCGGCTGCCGATGGGCGCCGTGCTGCGCACGCAGACGACGGGCGAGACCCAGGGCTTCATGAAGGCGCTGGTCGGGGATGACGACCGCATCCTGGGCTTCACCATGATCGGCTCCGAGGCCGGCGAGGTCGTGGCGGTGGCGCAGACGGCGATGCTGGCGGGACTGCCCTACCAGCGGCTGCGGGACGCCGTCCTCGCGCACCCGACGATGGCGGAGGGGCTGGGTCCGCTCCTCGCGGGCGTGCCGCCGCACTCCCCGTAACGACGCGGTCCTCACGATGGAGGTGACGGGACGCCCAGTTCCGCGAATTGTGTGCCTCGGCGCCACTGCGCCGGGGTAACGCCCATGCGCAGCTTGAAGGCGCGCTGGAAGGCGGCTTCGGACTGGTACCCGACCGTCTCCGCGACCGCGCCCGTGCTCGCGGACGGCTTGCGCAACTCGTTCGCCGCCAGGGTCATGCGGATGTCCGTCAGGAGCTCGCTGGCGGACTGGCCCAACCTCTCCTGGAACTGACGCGCCATGGTCGCCCTCGACATGTTGCAGAGGCGCGCCAGCTTGGGCAGCGTCCATGGCCGGCCCGGCTCGTTGAACAGCGCCGACAGGGCCGGAGACAGCCGGGTATGGCCCGCCAGGGCCAGCAAGCCGATCGGCGTCTCCCGGGCCTCGCTGGCTAAACGCAACGTCAGCGTGAACAGCGCCGTGGAGAGCGCGTCCAGCATGGCCCGGCCGCCCAGGCCGTCGGACACGGCCTCGTGGCGCATGAGCGACACGAGGACGGTCAGCACGTCCCGGGTTCCGGACGAGGTACTGGACGCCTTCGGTTCTGCCGTTCGCACCACGAGCCGCGGTGGCAGGTAGTCCCGCAGGAGGCGGTCCTGCGGGCGTGCGAGCACGAAGTGCCCGCAGAGCATGTCCAGCCGCTCGCCCGCACCCGAGTTCTCGCTGATGAGCAGGTTGGAAGCCGGCCGCGTGTGCGCCGGGGCCGCAGGTGCTCCGCTGCCATCGTGGAGGACGTGGTCCAACCGCTGTGGGAGCAGCAGGATGTCCCCGGCAGCGAGGTGCAGCGGCGGTCCGCCCGTCGGGTCCTCAAGCACGGCCGATCCGGAGACGAGCGCGTGATAGGCCATCTCTCCGACTGCCGCACGGGCTTGGTCGATGCGCCAGGGAGCTCCATAGGTGCAGTGGATGTCGAGGCGCCCGCGGACGGAGACCAACGCGAGCAGGCGGGTGAGCCAGTCCTCGGGAGTTGCCATGAAGGACCTGCGGGTCTGAAACGATGGGGCGGAATACCGTCCGTTTTTCGCACTAATCAGCTCGTGCGAGGTCTGTAAACCGGTCGCGCGTCCGGCGCGGGACCAGCCGGGTCAGGTCAAGGTCACGGGCGACGCGGAGCTTCGGCGCTACGGCCTGTCTGGCGATGACGGCGAAATTGGTCGCGGTCATTAGGCACCGCGACGGTAGCGGCTGACGTGTCGCGCAGCCCGCAACGGTCACCCAGTGCCAAGACCAGAAGCCGAGCGGTCCCGGGATCAGGGCGTTCGGGAGCGTGGGCGCGCGGCCAGTTCGTTTTTCATGGCATCCAGGAACCTGCGCACACGAGCCGGCGTGTGCTGCCGGCTGGGGAGCATCGCCCAGATGGCAAGCAACTCGGGCTCAGCGTCCTCCAGGATGACCGCGACGAGGGCCCCGTCGGCCAAGTCCCGTGCTACGTCCCAGTAGGTCAGGAGTGCGAGACCGGCGCCGGCCACGCAGGCTCCGCGAAGAGTATCGATGCTGTTGGCCGCCAGTCGGCCGTCGGTCCGCTTCGCGATGAGCTTTCCGCCCTGGGTGAACGGAAACGCGTCCATCGCGTGCAGCGTCAGGCAGGTGTGCTCGTCGACGTCGGCGAGCCGTTCGGGATATCCGTGTTCCGCAAGGTAGCTCGGTGCGGCGCAGAGAACGCGCGGGTTGTCGGCCAGCTTCACGGCGACCAGCTCGGACGGCTGCAGCGTGGCGACCCTTAGAGCAACGTCAATCCCGGAGGCTGCGATGTCCACGATACTGTCGCTGAACATGAGGTCCACACGCAGCAGGGGGTTCTCGGCCATGAGGCGAACCGCCTGCGGCACGACGAGCGCACGCCCGATCCGGTTGGGCGCGGTGACGCGCAGGACGCCGCGCAGGCCCTCGTGGCGCTCCGAGAACGCCGCCATGGCGGCGGCCTTCGCGTCGAGCATGGATTGGGCGAGCGGGAGGAACGTCTCGCCGTCCGCCGTCAGGGAGACCGTCCGGGTCGTGCGATGGAGGAGGCGGACCCCGAGTTCCGCCTCCAACGCGGCCAGGCGGCGGCTGACCGCCATCGGCGAGTGACCCGACAGCCGGCCCGCTGCCGACAGGCTACCGGCCGAGACGATGGAGCAGAACAGGGCAACGTCCGACAGATCCATCAGCATATCGCCGCGCGATAAGATCCTTAACGTTCGGCCTCGCTACCGCGCGGACGGCGACAAATCTAGCTTCCACTCATCGCAGCGCGACACGCGCACTCCGCCGGGCACTTCGGCGAGGGACGGCGTGTCATCCAGCCAGGGTGGGTTCATCATGGGTACGAGCGCGCACTCCCTTTTCTCTGGTACCGTTATAAATGGCCTCTCCCTCCGAAACCGGTTCGCGGTCGCCCCGATGACCCGCGTGAGCGCGACCGAGGATGGTACCGCGACGGAGAGGATGGCCAGCTACTACGAGCGCTTCGCCCGGGGCGGCTTCGGCCTGCTGATCACCGAGGGCATCTACACGGACCAGGCGTTCGCGCAGGGCTACCATCATCAGCCGGGCATCACCGACGCGGCGCAGGCGCGCGCTTGGCGACCGATCGTCGAGGCAGCCCACCGGCATGGTGCCCGCTTCTTCGCGCAGGTGATGCATGCGGGCGCGATCAGCCAGGGCAATCGCTTCTGCAACGGCACCACCGGCCCCTCGGCCGTCCAGCCCCGTGGCAGCCAGATGGCGTTCTACTACGGCACGGGTGCCTACCCGGCACCGACCGCCATGACAGACAGGCAGATCGCCGAGGCAATCGACGGGTTCGCCGCCTCCGCCGAGCGTGCCGTCACCGTCGCGGGTTTCGACGGGGTCGAGATCCACGGTGCGAACGGCTACCTCATCGACCAATTCCTGACGGAACACACCAACCGGCGGAGCGACCGGTGGGGAGGCGGAGCTCGCGAGCGCACCGCGTTCGCGGTGGCGGTGTTCAAGGCCGTGCGCGCGCGGGTCGGCGGCCATGTGCCGGTCGGTATCCGGATCTCGCAGGGCAAGGTCAACGACTTCACCCACAAGTGGGCAGGTCGCGAGCGGGATGCCGAAGCGGTCTTCGGTACGCTCGCGGATGCAGGCGTGGACTACATCCACGTTACCGAGCACGAGGCGTGGAAGCCTGCGTTCGAGGGCGGTGAGGACACTCTCGTGGCCCTCGCGCGCCGTTATGCCCCGAACCTCCCGCTGATCGCCAACGGAGGGCTCCACGATGCATCCAGGGCCGAGGCAGTCATCAGGGCCGGAGCGGACATCGTGGCGTTCGGCAAGGCCGCGCTCGCGAACCCGGACCTACCCAATCGCATCAATTCGAGGCGGGGATTGACCCCGTTCGACCCTGCCGTCCTCGGACCCATCGCCGACATCAAGGCGCAGGAGCTGGCCCACTGACCAGGGCGGCGCATCGACATCCGAGGCCGCGTTCCTGGTTTATCTCATGATGCCGGTAGCTGAGCGTTAGGCCAACAGCTGCGCAGATGGCGCGACCAAGGGTCTGCGACACGACCGAGACGACTGGTACTTCCAAAGGGCCGCTGTCCTCACGGCGGCCCTTCGTGCGTTCGAAGTCCCGGATCGACATACGCGACTGGCAGCGTCCGCTTGCTCCTCGCCCTTGCGCTGCGTCTTCGCATGGAGGTCACCTGCGGCATCGAGAGGGTCCGCAGGACTGTCGCCTTTCGGCCGGTCGAACCGGCCAGCCGTTGGCCTCCCCCGACCTCGATGCCCGCGGTGTCGCCGAGCCGGCCAAGCAGCCGGCGGTGCCGACCTGGCAAGCGCGCATCAAGCCATAATGAGATCATACAGCATATTATTTACTCAATTAAGCATTCATAGTCGCAAAACTGACCGGTAGGAAGGATGCACCGCACGCAACGCCTACGGAGGGCACCATGAACTTCCTCATCGACAAGCTGGCTGGCTCGGTCCTGCTCCGGCGCGACCTCGACTATCACCTGCTCCGGGCCGCGATGGTCGTCATCTTCGCTTGGTTCGGGTACGACAAATGGTTCGAGGCCGAGATCAGGGGATTGCTCCCCTTAATCACGCACGGACCCTTCACCTTCTGGACCATCCCGATCCTGGGTATCCGCGGCACCGCCATCTTCCTGGGAGGGTCGGAGTGGACGTTCGGCACGCTCCTGCTGCTGGGCTTCTGGAACAAGAAGCTGGGGGTGCTGGGTGCCCTCGGTTCCACGGCCACCTTCGTCTCGACCCTGACGATCCTGCCGTTCGTGCCCGATGCCTGGGACGCGGGCGCCGGCGGGTTCCCCGCCATGGCGATGAACGCCGCCTTCCTCCTGAAGGATCTCGTCCTGCTGGTCGTCTCAGTCTACCTGCTCAGGCAGGACGTGGCTCGCGTCGTCGCGGCCCGCGACGCCGTCGATGAGCGCGTCGCTTTCGCCCGCTGACTTTCTCAATTGGACCTGCCGGTGCCCCTGGACCACGATGGATGGGTCCGGGGGCAGCGGCGCTACCTGTACCGTGCCATCGACAGGCACGGTGAGGCGGTCGACTTCCTGCTCACCGCCAACTGGGACCTGGATGCTGCCAAGCACTTCTTCCGCACGATGCTCTCAGCCGATCCGCCCTGGTTCCATGCGCCAAAGTTATGCGTCTGGTTCCCATTTTTGATTTCATAAAGTCCTATCATTACAGATATAAATCTCTGAAAATTCGTCGTTTTATTGACTGAAAGCCCGATGCGGCAGAATGATTGTTCGTGAGAACCAGATCCTGACCTCGCATGCGGAAGCGGACGTTCCATTTCCGACCCAACTTTGCAGTTTAGAATGCCCCGCGCGGTGCCTGAAAGCAGCCGTTCTTTTATCTGCCGTTCTGGCAGCAGTACGCCCCATGTGGTCCTCCGAGTGCGAATTTGGGTGCCGGGTAGGCGGATGTTTCGTGTCCTCTCGCGATTTGCCGGGTTCAGGCTGCGGATGAGGACCTGACATCCGCGATCAATGGTCTGGATCTGCACTCTTGCTGATCCAGGACCCACACTTCGGTTGCTCGTGTTCGACCGGGCACGGTAACGGGCGCGTGCCGGCGCAGACCGTTGACGGTGTACTCGCCGGTTTCCCTCCAGACTTGCTCGATGAGGGCGTGACTGCTCACCAGCGGAGTGCCGAGGCTGCGGCTCAGCGCCTCAAGCCGGCTCGCGGTGTTCACCGTATCGCCGAGAACCGCATATTCGAGCCGACGCTCGTGTCCAATGGTGCCCACCACGACCGATCCGAAGTGTAGGCCAATCCCAATCTGCAAGGCTGGCTCGCCGACTGCGCGACGTTCGGTATTCCATGCATCGAGGCACGCCAGCATCCGGCGAGCGCAGGCCAGTGCCCGAGTGGCGTCGTGGGGACCTGACTTCGGGGTGCCGAAGATCGCCATCACGCTGTCGCCGACGAACTTGTCGAGCGTACCTCCCGTCTCGAACACGCATTCGGCCATCCGCTCGTGGAAGCCGCGCAACATCGCCAAGACGGCTAGCGGTGGGAGTCCCTCGCAGAGGCTCGTGAACCCGACCACGTCCGCGAACAGGATTGCCGCGTTCTGGATCCGAGCAGGACCGAACGGCTCATCGAGGGCAGCCAATTCTTCCACAAGGTTCGCTGAGACATGGCGGGCGAGGTTATCGCGGGCGCGCTCGACGCGCGCTTGCGCTTCCACCAATCGCTGCGTGTGGTGCACGACAATCGCGAGGATGCCCGTAATCAGCCAGGCGGTGAACACGCTCATTGCCCAGGCCGCGGAGTCTACAAACGCGGGATCCAGGTAGTGGGACAGAGCCGCGGGGCCGGCACCCGGCAGGCCAAATCCGAGCAGGGTCTCGGGTTGGAGCGCGACGATGCCGACGCCTACGCTCCATGTCACGACGACGATCAGCCCTGAACCGAGCACGAGACGCGGCGACAGCGTGAAGGTCGACCAAGCCACCAGCATGAGGAAGAACGGGAACGCCGGCGGCCGTAGTTTCATCTGCACGGGCCAGGGTGGTGGGTCGAGCGGGTTCGGGACGAGCAAGGTTGCCGTGAGCAAGGCGGCGTTGGCCAGGACGAAGCCGAGGATCATGAGCGATGGAACGGGCCGCCGCGCGCGCCATCCCCATGCGAGTGCCAACGCCAGGAAGGCGGCCACGAGGCCGAGGTAGAACACAGCTCCAGGCCAGGGATGAACCAGGGCGCACCAGATCGCGACAGCGGTGTAGGCCAGCGTCAAGGCATGAGCGCCGAGCCGCCCGCTGCGCTGGCGCTCTTCCGCGAGCGCTGCAGCGACACGCCGCCCGAGCGCATTCGTGTCAGGGTCGGGAGCCCGGAGCCTACGAAGACTCGGAGATCCTTTCAGGATGCTGTTAATGCCAAGCTCCATTCTTTTCACCGGGTTGCCACCCGCGGATCTGCTTGCCAGGGCGCGCACTTGGTGGACGAACTGCCGGCTTCACCTGTGACATGGAGCGTTCGCTCACACCTGGATGTCACCGTCATACCCACTGCCTCGTCAGAGCTTGAGCCGGCCTTGGCACCGGTGTGATGCAAGCGAGAGGCAACCATGAAGATCGTCGTTATTGGCGGAACCGGATTGATCGGTCGCCAAGTCGTCGCAAACTTGCGCGCCCTTGGCCATGAGGCTGTGCCCGCCTCGCCCGCGTCGGGTGTGAACACGCTCACGGGCGAAGGCTTGGCTGAGGCGCTGCATGGCGCCGACGCCGTCGTGGACGTCGCCAACTCGCCCTCCTTCGAGCCAACTGCCGTGCTGGCGTTCTTCGAGACCTCGGGGCGCAACCTCCTCCAGGCTGAGGCAGTGGCCGGCGTTCGTCACCACGTCGCCTTGTCGGTGGTTGGCACCGACAGACCGCGTGCCCCGGCCTACCTTCAAGCCAAGTTGGCGCAGGAGCGGCTGGTCGAGAGGGCACCCATTCCCTATACGATCGTCCGCGCGACCCAGTTCTATGAGTTCATGGGCGCGATCGCGGACGAGGGGACGCAGGGCAATGTCGTCCGACTCTCGCCGGCGGCCATGCAGCCGATCGCCTCGCGCGATGTCGCGAAGGCACTTGTAGAAGCTGTGCTGGCCGAACCGCTCAACGGCGTCGTCGAGATCGCCGGGCCGGAACGCGCGCCATTCGCCGAGTTCGTCAGCACTTGGCTCGGTCATCGCGACGACCCACGCCGCATCATGGTCGATCCGGCCGCGCGCTACTTCGGCACGGCGATCACGGACGCCACGCTGACGCCGGGACCAAACGCTCGCATCATGCCGACGCGGTTCGAGACCTGGTTGACCGCCAGGGCCGGCAACGGAAGGAGTGCTTGATGCGCGCCTTGTCCTTCAATCTCGCACTAGCGACGCTGTTTGGGGTCGGCTTGGCGGCAAACGGCCTGTTCATGCTCGCCACCCCTATGTCTTGGTACGATACAGTGCCCGGCGTGCCGACTACAGGCCCATTCAACCAGCATTTTCTGCGCGACATCGGCCTGATCTTCGTGCTGCTCGGCGGTGCTATGCTGTTCGGGGTCTTGCGACCGGCGATGCGGATCGTGCTCTGGAGTGCCGTTACAGTCTGGCTCGCCGGCCACGCTCTCTTCCATATCTGGGAGGTTCTGGTGGGGATCTGTGCCCCGTCTGCCCTGGCGCGTGACTTTCCAGCCGTGTCGCTGCCGGCGATCATCGCGGGCGCGCTGGTTCTCTGGGCGGCCCGCGGGGTTGCCCCCGAAGGAACACGTTCTGTCATGACGTAGCAGACGCTACGTGCGAGGCGAGCCCGCGATGACACCACGGAGCACCGTTATGCTTTCTGGATCTTCAGGTGCCCCCGCTACAGAGGACGATGCGCGTCTCGCACAGTTTGAGGCGCAGCGGCCCCGGCTGCTACGCCTAGGCTATCGTATGCTGGGGTCTCTGACTGAGGCCGAGGACATTGTTCAGGAGGCCTGGTTACGCTGGTGCAGCGTCCAGGACATCGTGGCGACGCCGGCCGCCTATCTCACGCGCATCGTAACGCGGCTGTGCCTCGACCAGATGAAGTCCGCCCGCGCTCGACGCGAGACCTACGTTGGCGCCTGGCTTCCCGAGCCGCTGATGGGCGCGGTCGAGCCGGATGAGACGTTCGGTGACGATGTGACGATGACGCTGATGCTGGCGCTCGAACGGCTGTCACCGCTCGAACGCGCGGCGTTCCTCCTGCACGACGTCTTCGAGGTTGCGCTGCCCGAGGTGGCGGCAACGCTCGACCGCGCACCCGCTGCCGTGCGGCAACTCGCGGTTCGTGCCCGCAAGCACGTCGAGGCCGGGCGGCAGCGCTACCGCGTGGATCCGGTCGAGGCGGATCGTATCGCGCGCGCCTTCTTTGCCGCCTCGCGCGATGGCGACACGACGGCGCTCGCCGCGCTGCTCGCCGCTGATGTCGAACTCCGCTCGGATGGCGGTGGTCGCGTCCTTGCCTACCCGAAGATAATCCGCGGTGTGGATCGGCTCCTGCGGCTCTTCGCGGGACTATCAGGTAAGGCTTATTTTCAACCCGTCCTGTTGCGGACCGCGATCATTGATGGACTGCCGGGATACGTCAGCGCCGATCGCGGTGGTGTGCTTCAGACCACAGCCCTCGAGATCAAAGACGGCCGCATCACTGCGGTCTACATGGTGCGCAATCCCGACAAGCTTCGGCACATCGCGGCTGCGCTCGGGCATTGATCCTGCGGATCCGGTAACGGCACCATCCCAGTGGATGGGCACTTCCGAACGTGCCGCCGATTTGAGGCCATCTGAAATCGGGTCCCCGAGGCAAGCTCGGAGACCCAGCATCCTTCTAGATCAACCCCCCTGAAGGCCAATCAGTAATCCCAGAAAGCCGGCACCCAACGGAAGACGTTGCCTTCCTTCGCGACTCGGCCCACGGACGGGAACGGCAGATGCGTGGCCACCAGCCATTCGCCGGTTTCCGCCAGTTCGTGGAGAAGCCGAACTCGGACGCGAGCGGCCTCCTCCGGATCGTGCTCGAAACCGTTGTGCCAGTCAGGCTGCTCGAACCCGACCGGGAACACGGCGTCCCCGGCGAATGTCAGCCGATCGTTCCCCGAGACAACGCGAACGATGCTGTGCCCTGGTGTGTGGCCGCCGGTGCGACGGACCATAACCCCAAGCGCGACCTCGCACTCCTGATCGAACACCCGCAGCTCATTCCTGTATTCGGTTGTGAACCGCTTAGCCGCTGCTCGAAGCGCGTCCGGGAACCCTGCCGGCATGGCCGTCCGTGAGAAGTCAGGTGCCTCCCAGAACGCAACCTCGGCGGCGGCCACGTGGATCCGCAGAGCCGGGTTCAGCCTGTCCTTCACCCCGTCGACGAGCAGCCCGCCGATGTGATCCATGTGCATGTGGGTCAGCACCACATCGGTGACCGCGGCGAGCTCGATCTCGGCAGCCGCGAGCCGCTGAACCAGTTGCCCGGCTCGGGGCAGGTGCAAGTCCGGATCGAGCCCAAGCCCGGCGTCGACGAGGATGGTCTGCGCTCCAGTGCGGAGGAGAACCGCGTTCAGCGGCCAGTCGAAAGCATCTGATGGGAGAAACATGTCGCCCAGCCAAGCCGCCCGGACGGCTGGCTCAACGTTGTGCGCGAGCATCGTGGTCGGAAGCGGCAGCACACCATCGCTGATCACGAGAACGTTGATCTCCCCGACCTGCAGCGCATAGCGGGACGGCACCAGCTCTTCGCGTCCCTCACGACGGCGCACCACCCTGTCCGGCCGACTCGCGCCTGCCTCGGAAATCATAATACCTGACATATCCAGTCCTCCAGACGACGCGGGCATCCAGCCATTCCGGACGACAACATGCGCGCCATAGGATCAGGACGAGGTGGGTGGCACCAGCCGTGACATGGCCATCCATTTAGGCAAATCGCTCGATGGATCTTCTGCAGGCGGCTTCGCGGAGGTCACCGCTTGTTGTTCACTGGATGTCCACCTCTTCGGCCTTTTGCTCGAAAGCGGACCATCGCAAATCCACCCAACCCAGTCATAGGTCATCGACCACCAAGCTGCCGCGAAGCGGATCTTCCAAGGATCTGTGAAAGGTCGGGAGCGGCCCCTCGTACCGGGTTCGGCGTACCTGGTTCCATACGCCGCACTTATGCGACTCCGTGGGAGTGCCACCGCGCGACTGACGCCGACGTCGATCGGCCTCTGTCGGGTATAAAGCAGCCATTCCGGCGGCGATCATCGAAGGTCCGGAAGTGGCGCGGAGCCGAACGAGCGACATTTCCCAACCATGTGCATGCAGCACAGCCCATACTCACCCGTCGGGACATCGTCCGAATACGACTGAGATTCCAGTATCGGGATCCTGGACGAGGGTCCACGGAGGTGGTACACAACAGCTTCACAGCCGTCCGATAAGCTATTGATATCACACGAGTAGCGGCAGTTCGGGGACACTCCCTCCATCTCCGCCTGCTGTTTTTTCGAGGCGCATCGCGATCGTATACTCCCGACCATCGGCAGCATAGACGGAGGGTCCGCCTCTCAAGATCTTCGACGCTGCCGCGCCGTAGAAGGCGAGCTGGTCGGACCGGATCCGCAGCAGGTAATCGGCGCTGAACACTCAGCGGCGCAGCCGTTCGGCGACGTCAAACCTGGCGCGTTCAGTCTTCCTATGATCGTGTCCCATGGCGTGGTGTAGCTGCGTGTGATCCACCACGCTGACCGGCAGGGCCGGACTGATCAGACTGCGAGGTTTGGCAGGCTGACGAGGGGATCATCGCCGATCGGGGTGATGCTTTCCAGGGTGATATACCGGCAGCGCTGCACGGCCCATTCGTCGTTCTGCTCGAGCAGGATCGCGCCCACGAGCCTGCGGATCGAGGGCTCGTCGGGGAAGATGCCGACCACCTCGGTCCGCCGCTTGATCTCGCCGTTGAGGCGCTCGAGCGGGTTGGTCGAGTGTAGTTTGGTCCGGTGGGCGGCTGGGAAGCCCATGTAGGCCAGCACGTCGGTCTCCGCCGCATCCATCAGGGCGGCCAGCTTCGGGACCTTGGGGCGGAGCTGATCGGCCACCCGCCGCCACTGCTGGCGGGCTGCCTCGGCGTCCTCCTGCGCGAAGGCGGTGGCGATAAAGGCCGAGACGACGCGGCGGCCCGAGCGGCCGGCATGGGCCAGGACGTTGCGCATGAAGTGCACCCGGCACCGCTGCCAGGAGGCGGTCATCACTTTGGCGGCCGAGGCCTTGATGCCCTCGTGAGCGTCGGAGATTACCAGCTTGACCCCGCGCAGGCCGCGCCGGGCCAGCTTGCGCAGGAACTCGGTCCAGAAGGTCTCGGCCTCCGACGGGCCGATGTCGAGGCCCAGCACCTCGCGCCGGCCATCCGTGTTGACGCCCACTGCTACGATGACGGCCACCGAGACGATACGGTGGTTCTGGCGCACCTTCACGTAGGTCGCGTCGATCCACAGGTAGGGCCACTCGCCCTCGATCGGCCGATCGAGGAAGGCATTCACCCGCTCGTCGATCTCCTGGCACAGACGGCTGACCTGGCTCTTGGAGAGGCCCGTCCCGCCCAGCGCCTGGACCAGATCATCGACCGCGCGGGTGGAGATGCCCTGGATGTAGGCCTCCTGGATCACCGCGGTCAGCGCCTTCTCGGTCATCCGGCGCGGTTCGAGGAAGCTCGGGAAGTCACTGCCCGTCCGCAGCTTCGGGATGCGCAGCTCGACGGTACCGGCTCGCGTCTGCCAGTCCCGGTCACGGTAGCCATTGCGCTGGGCCAGCCGCTCCGGGGTCTTCTCGCCGTGGGCCGCGCCGGTCAGGCCGCCCACCTCCAGTTCCATCAGGCGTTGAGCGGCAAAGCCGATCATCTCGCGCAGCACGTCCGCGTCAGCACTCTTCTCAGCCAGCGCCCGCAGGCTCATAACGGCATCGGTCATCGGGGGTCTCCCGGGTTCGGGGTTGGTGTCAGCAACCCGATCCTAACCCGTCACCGCCGATGGCCACCCCCCGCGAGAGATCCCGCCTGCTACAACACGATCGAGGGCGCGCAGGCGGGCTCTCCCGCTTTCCGTCAGATACACCACTCCAAGGGACACGACCCTTCCTATCACCCGGCCGGTCGGCTGTGTCGCAGCCCGATGAGGGGCCAAGCGGCGAGCATGCCTGCGGCCCGGAGAAGGCCCAGCCGAGGAAAAATCCATTCTCGTTTATGCGCTTCAAGCGAACGAGTGAGGGCCGCCAAGCCCGTTGCAGCCTGCCCCATTCCTTTGCTACAAATGCGTCTACGTCGATCCGGGCGAGTCATTGATCTTGTTCGGGAATTTGGCTTTGGTCACGCAGGAACAGGATCCTGGCGCCCCAGCCATTTTTTCCTTTGTTTCTCTGCATTTGGGCCCGCGGACATGGCGGACATCTGAGAACAGAGTGCGAATTGCGGACGCACAAAAGCCGGCACAGGTGCCGGCCGCCCTTCACCTCGAACCGGGCCACGCGAATCAGCATGAGCGATCCCGCCTGCCCTCACCGCCACTGTCCTCGAATGGTCCCTGCGGCCTCGCCAGCCTCTCGCCGGGCGTCGTCCCGTGCCGAGGTCTCCGCGACGAGGAATGGCGCGAGACGCACCGCCGCTGCGGCGAGTTCGTTGAGCGCTGGGGTATGCAGGCGCACGCGGCCGAGTGGGACACGCTGCGGCTTTTCGGCGTTGGGCCTCAGATCGGCACGCGCCGCGGCGATTTCTGCGACGCCCTGATCCCGCTCACCCTCGACGTGACCGAGGTGACCAGCGAGTGGATCCGGATCTCCAGCGGGGCCGGGCGTATAAGGCGCACCCGATCAAGCAGCAGGGTATGATCCCGGTGTGGGAGTTCAAGCCATGACCGGCGGCGACGCCGTTCACCTCAACAGCCAATCGCGATGGCGACCCGCTCGATGTAGTCGATGGCAGATCGAATCTTTGCTGTTCGCTTTTGCAAGTCCGCGACCTTCTCGCGCCCAGGTTCAGCATCCGTCCACCAGCAGGTACCATCGATTGTCTGGATCAGCTGGCCGAGCCGCTTATGTTCCCGCTCCAGGCGGGCGATCTCGTCCTTGAGCGCCAGTTGCTCACGCTCGTCGCGGGCGAGGTGGGCCCGCATGCGCGAGGAGACGCGCGCCGCCTGCACCGCCGCAGGCGATGCCGATCCTGGCCTGCGCCGCGCACAGCCGGCGCGTGCGCCGGGCGCGCAGTGCGAGGAGGGCCGTAGGGCCCTCGGCAAAGGTCCGGCGTCGGCAGGTTGGGTTGAGGCAGTAGAACCGTCGCACCTCGATGCGGAGCCTGGTCTGCGCTGCCGACACCGGCAGGTCGGCGGGCTGGCGGTGATAGCGGCTATGGACGGACCGGCTCGCCTGTCCGCAATCGGGGCATCGGCCGCTGGCCGCGTCCAGTCGCACGGGGATGACGAGGTGATCCTCGTGCTGCTCTACGAACCGCGCGACACGGCACTCGGGGATGGCGAGGGGGATATCCATGCCATCCACGATGGGGAGGACAGCCCTACCCACCAGCGGCCCGTGTCAATCCACCGCTGTCCACGCAAAACGAGCAAGAACCACAGAAACGGCGCAATCCGGTACAGGCCGGTGAAGGCCGTCCACGAGCCAATACATAAGCGCGGCGGTGTAGGCCGGCCGCTGCCCGGCAGCCCGTCCCTCGGTGTCATCTCCGGCCTGCCGGCCTGGAAGCGACGGCCTGACGGGCTGACGGGGCCGCACGATCTTGGTAGTGAGCCGGAGAGGCCCGCTCCGGGTCTTGCCGGCTCCCGCGCATCTCGCAACGCTCCCGGCACGAAGGGGCCATGCCCACCCCGACATCTGACGAGGCCGATGTCTACCCGAGAGACGCTTGCGCTCGGCAAGGGCTATTACGAGCTGGTCCGGACGGTCCTGGCGGAGAACATCCGCACGGGTCGGATCCCGCTCGGAACCCGCCTCTACACGGCGGCGGTCGCGGACCGGCTGGGCTTGAGCCCCTCGCCGGTGCGCCGCGCCCTCGACCGGCTCGCAGCGGAAGGAATTCTGGCCGCGCATCCCCAGCAGGGCTACGTCGTCGGCCCAGCCCCCCCCAAGGTGGCGCCGGGGCGCGAGAACCTGCATCGGCTCGACCTCGACCTGTCCCTGCTCGAGACCGGCCGGTCCACTCCCCTGGTGCCGCGCTGGGAAACCATCCTCGAGGAGGTCGAGGGCGCCGTGCTCCGGGCGATCCCGTTCGGCACGTTCCAGATCTCCGAGGCCGGCTTGTGCGAGCATTTCGGCGTCAGCCGCACCATCTCGCGGGAGGTGCTGGCGCGGCTCAACGGCCAGGGCCTGATCGAGAAGACCCGCTCGTCGCACTGGATCGTCGGACCCCTCTCGGCGCGCACCCTCGACGAGATGCACGAGATGCGCCGCCTCCTGGAGCCGCAGGCCCTGTGCGAGGCGGCGCCGCGCCTCGATCCCGGACTCCTCACGGCGATGGAGCAGGACCTGGAGCGGCTGCGCGCGAGCGGCGGCCGGGGGGATGCCCCGGAGATCGACGCCCTCGAGACGGCCCTCCACCGCGACCTGATCGCGGCCTGCCGCAACCGTCGGATGATCGCGACGATCCGCGGCCTGCAGGTCGCGCACGTCGTCGATGGGCTGTTTCGCGCCCATATCGGGGTGCACGACGCGGGCGCGACCATCGACGAGCACCGGATGGTCGTCCTCCACCTCCTCGGGCGCGACGCCGAGGGCGCGGCCCAGGCCCTGCGCCGCCACCTCGACCTCGACCACCAGCGCGTGCGGGCCCGCCTGAAGGTCTTGTCGATCTTCGACGCGCCGAACGATCTTCCGTACCTGATCCGGATCCACTGAGAGGCCCGCCGTGCCGTCCTCCCGCCCCCGGCTGCGCGTCATCGCGCGGCGCGAATTCGTGCCGACGCCGCTGCGCGAGGAAGCCGCCCGGGCGCTCGCCATCGACATCGACTTCGAGGTGGTGGACTCCCTCGACGGCCTGCGCCGGGTCGTGACGGCACCGGAGAGCTTCGACGTCTACCATCAGTGGCACACGGTCGACCTGATCTGGACCTCGCGGGCGATCCGGCCGATCGCCCTCGACCGCCTGACCTGCGCGGCGGAGCTGCGCGCCCTCTCCCACCCGCCCCTCGATGCGCAGGCGCCGCCCACCGTCACGGCCAAGCTGTTCGTGCAGCCGGACGGGGAGCTGGGACCGCGGCCGAGCGACCGGGTCTCGATGCTGCCGGTCCTGCGCGGCATCGACAGCTTCGCCTACCAGCCGGCCCTGCGCGACTTGATCGGCCCGGACGCGCCGGAGAGCTGGGGCTGGCTCTTCGACGACCGCCTGAGCGGACGGGTGGGTCTCCTGTCCGACCCGGTGCTCGGCATGATCGAGGCGGCGCTCGCCACGGAAGCATCCCAGGGTGTCGCCTTCGGCCAGATCGGCAACCTCACCATCGAGGAGATCGACCACGTCGCCGACACCCTGATCCAGCTGAAGAAGCGGGGGCATTTCCGCGGCGTGTGGTCGAACTACGAGGAGGCCGCCCGGCTGATGCAGCGCGGCACCCTGATCCAGAGCATGTTCACCCCCGGCGCCACCCGGCTGCGGCGGGAGAAGATGGACGTCGCGGTCGCGAATCCGGTCGAGGGCGGGCGGGGCTGGCACTCCGACCTCTGCCTCTCGGCCGCCGCCAACGGCGAGACCCTGGACGCCGCCTACGCCTACCTGAACTGGTGGGCGGGCGGCTGGCCCGGCGCCTGCCTGTCGCGCCAGGGTTACTACGCCTTCCTCCCCGAGCGGGCGCGGGCCTTCCTGTCACCGGCGGAGTGGGATTACTGGTACGAGGGCCTGCCCGCGGCCACGGCCCTGCCGGATCCGTTCGGCCTTCCCGCGATCGCGTCCGGGCACCTGCGCGAGGGCGGCTCCTACGCGGCCCGCATGGCGCGGGTGCGCGTCTGGAACACCTTCATGGACGAGCACGGCTATCTGGTGCGCCGCTGGCGCGAATTCCTGGAGGCGTGATGAGGCGCCCCGGCACGCCGCCGGACCGGTCGGGCCAGCGGCGGCCG
>JAEWKL010000719.1 GCA_023386115.1 Pseudomonadota bacterium | reverse complement strand
CCTCGGGCTCGGCGTCGGCCTCGGCCTCGCGGCGGCCACGGCCTACCCGTATTACGGCGGCTACGGCTACGGCTATGCTCCGGTCGGCTATTACGGCGGTTACGATTACGGCTATGGCGGCGGCTGCTACGAGGTGCCCCGCGTACGCTGGACGCCGTGGGGCTACCGCCGTGTCCTCGTGACCCGCTGCTACTGAGCGACGGGCCGCCATTGACCGAGGGGCTGCCTGCCGGGCAGCCCTTGTCATGGACACCCGCGTCGCTTCCGACGCCCTGGTGCCGGGGCCTTGCCGGACCATGCTCGGGCGTGAGTCTCTCATCATCGAGCGGGCTCGCCGACAGGCCGTGGGCGACAGGCCGAGACCGAGAAAACTCATTTCAATTCAAACTCTACCAACTCCAGCGTCGAGCTACCGACATTCTTCATTTCTCGCGAAACACCCGAGTCGATCCACGCGAAGTCGCCGGCGCTCAAATTCAGTTCATGACTCGATTTATCGGGATAACCCTCCACGAAGGTGCCCGAGCGAACGACGAAACGTGCCGCTGGGGCGGACTGGACGATCGAGTCGGCTGATTGTTGCGGCTCCAGAACAAGCCGCCACCCGATCAGGCGTTCATTCTCCATCACCTTGACGTAGGGCGGTGGTCGATCCTGGGGAGTGAATCGGCCGACCGGCCCCTCAAGCAGCTCGATTCCCATGATATGGAAGTCATGTTCCCCAATATTCGTAATCTGGTGGACGAGAGGCTGCGCAGAATAATTTGCAAAAACGACTTCGCCCGTTTTTCTGCTGATTTTTGCCGGCGGCTTTCCGAGATTAGCGACCTCGACGACTGGAGCTTGTGCGTAGACAAAGGCAAAATCGCGCGAGTGCCTGTGCCAGGACCCAATTTTGCCAGGCGGTATCCTAGAAACAATAAATTTTGCATATTCGTTTTTGAATGGCAATATGTGATAAGGCGCCATTTCTACGGGAACGATGTTTGGATCTTCGGCTCTCAATTGCGATGGCAGCGCCGCAGATCCAATTGCCGTGCAACAACCGCACAAGAACTGTCGCCGCCCGAGGGCTGTCGAGATGTTCAACATGTCGGCCTCCTCTCTCGAATGACATCACGCCCCAACCAAGATAAAGCAAAATCATACGTGCAAATAGTATACAATGATGCGATGGCGCTTGATTTACACCCGAAGGCAACAAATAAAACTTCTTTCCTAACTCCATGCTGCGCATTTCGCCAATCTTTAAAGATCCATGTCGCGCACGTCGCGCTTAAATTCGACGAGACACGAAAAAACATGCCGTCTATATGCCGAAACCATCTTATTTTCAGCCCATGCAGCGATTCAATGCGGCAATAATCTCATTATTTATATATGATGATCATTTCATATCCGTATTCATATAATATAGTTATCAGAAATAGTGGCCATGAACCGATCGATTGCCATCGAAGTCAGTCCATGCGGCAATGACGTAAACAAAGCCGCCCTTAAAGAGTCGGTCATGATACATAGATGTGACGCTGCCGCAAGGCATCTCTCTTCATAACGCGTGACGAATTGCCGGATCATGCAGGACATGCTATACATCGCAGGACCATAATCGGCGACGGCGCTGGATGCGACGGTGCGGTCGTCTGCGCGCCTCAAATGTCGGTGCCCCGGCGCGGCCGCGGGCGGACAGCCTCACGGGTGTCGTGCGGCGCCGGCCGATCTATCTCACTCCTCATCGCACGCCGTCCGCCCGTGATGTCGCATGCGGGTGGGTTGGATCGGCGGCATGGACCTGAAAGCCGCGGATTTGGTCGCAGGGGCTGGTCTGGCTTCCATCCGGCGAGGGCTGGGGCCTTTGCCCTTTTGCACAAGGCCCTCGCGACGCGACACGATCATCGACGCCGGCACATTGGGCGGTATCGATGATCGCGGGTTCTCGTGCGGGAGGTTCAATTCCGGGGTCTTACCGCCTCCTCGCGCCGCATTGGCATGGCATCGATAGTGGCGAAAAGCCGCTCGGCCGGGATCGGCTCCTCGGCGGTGAGCTTCGCCCCGCCGTCCTTGCCGACCAGCACCGCCCGAAACCCGGTCGTCGGCAGGCCGAGGCGGCGGCGCAATACGGCCGCTTCCCTCCCCGCCCCGATCGCCCGCACCACCACGAGGTCGCGCTCGCGCATCCCCGGCCCGGCCGCCTCGGCGATGCGCGCCTGCGCGGCGGCGCGGGGATCGTCGGCGGCGGCCGCGATCACCAGCACCCGGGACTTCCAGCGGTAGCGGTCGAGGTCGGATCCGGCGGAGGCGGCCGGCAGGAACGCGGCGAGCAGGAGCGGGCCGGCGAGGAGCGAGGCCAGGAACGAGGACGGGGGCATGCCGAACCCTTTCGCGGTGACGCCGGACGGGCCGGCGCAGCCCTCGCAGGTAAGGCTCTGACAAACTCCGGCCAGCGCGGCGTTGACGCGCGGGTCCCTCCGTCCCAAGTGCGACGGAACCGAGCGTGGCCGAGAGGCCCCCGGCCCGAAAGCCCCGAGGACAACCTCAAGGGAGGTCCCGTATGTCCGACGTGAACCGCCGCATCGTCCTGGCGTCCCGGCCCCACGGCGAGCCGAACCCGTCCCATTTCCGCATCGAGCGCGGGACGGTGCCGGTCGCGCATGATGGCGAGGTGCTGCTGCGCAACCGCTATCTCTCTCTCGATCCCTACATGCGCGGCCGGATGAGCGCGGCGAAGTCCTACGCCAAGCCGGTCGAGATCAATGACGTGATGGTCGGTGCCACGGTGGCGGAGGTGGTGGCCTCGCACCATCCGGGCTTCTCGGTCGGCGACACGGTCCTGGCCTATGGCGGCTGGCAGGACTTTTCGGTGTCGAACGGCCAGGGCCTGCGCAAGCTCGACCCCGCCTCGGCTCCCGTCACCACGGCGCTCGGGGTGCTGGGCATGCCCGGCATGACCGCCTATACGGGCCTCCTCACCATCGGGGCGCCCAAAGCCGGCGAGACCGTGGTGGTGGCCGCCGCCACCGGCCCGGTCGGCTCGCTCGTCGGCCAGATCGCCAAGCTGAAAGGCGCCCGGGCGGTCGGCATCGCCGGCGGGGCCGACAAGTGCCGCTATCTCACGGAAGAGCTCGGCTTCGACGCGGCGGTGGACCACCGCTCCGGCGACCTGCCCGCCGCGCTGGCGGCGGCCTGCCCGGGCGGCATCGACGTCTATTTCGAGAATGTCGGCGGCGCGGTGTTCGACGCGGTGCTGCCGCTCCTCAACGACTTCGCCCGCATCCCGGTCTGCGGCCTCGTCGCCAACTACAACATGACGGAGCTGCCCCCCGGTCCCGACCGGGTGCCGGCGGTGATGCGCGCGGTCCTGAGCAAGCGCCTGACCTTCCGCGGCTTCATCGTCTGGGACTTCGCCGACCAGGAGCAGGCCTTCCTCTCCGATGTCGGCCAGTGGCTGCGCGAGGGCCGCGTGCGCTACCGCGAGGATGTCGTCGAGGGGTTGGAGAGCGCGCCGGAGGCCTTCATCGGCCTGCTCAAGGGCCGCAACTTCGGCAAGCTGGTGGTGAAGCTGTAGAACGCTTCGCCTCGCGCAACCGGAGATCACGTCCTCGGCGTCATTCCGGGGCCGCACAGCGGAGCCCGGGATCCAGACACTCAGGTGGTGCAGGAAGAGGCGACACGCGCGCCGCTCTAGCCTCAACGTCCCGCGCTTCCTCAACGTCCTGCGCTTCTGGATCCCGGGCTCCGCTTCGCGGCCCCGGGATGACCCGGAGGGTATCAGGATCGTCGCGATCCTATTCGCCCTCTACTACGGGGCGCCGCGCCAGCGCCCGCAATGCCCCCCGGAAGCTGCGCACGTCCTGCTCGGTCATCGCCATGCGGTGGAACATGTCGCGCATGTTGCGGATCATCCCGTCGCGCTTCGCCGGCGGGTAGTAGCCGGCGGCGTCCAATTCGGCCTCCAGGCTCTCGAACAGCGCGATCACGGCCTCCCGCGGCGCCGGCCCCGAGCGCATGCTCCCCGAGAAGGGCAGCACCGCCTGCCCGGCCGCCCGGCGCCACTCGTAGGCGACGAGGAGCACGCTCTGGGCGAGGTTGAGCGAGGAATGCTCCGGATCGACCGGGAAGGTGACGATGGCGTCGGCCAGCGAGACCTCGTCGTTGGACAGCCCGACCCGCTCGCGTCCGAACAGGATGCCGACCCGCTCCCCCGCGGCGAGCCGCCCGGCCGCCTCCGCCAGACCCTCGTCGGGCCCGAAGACCCGCTTCATCTGCCCGCGCTCCCGCGCCGTGGTGGCCAGCACGTACTGAAGGTCCCCCAGAGCCTCGGCGACGGTCGGGTAGATCATGGCTCCGTCGAGAACATGGGTGGCGCTCGACGCCGTCTCGCGCACGCCCTTCATCGGCCAGCCGCCCTTGGGATTGACGATCCGCAACGCGTCGAGCCCGAAATTCCCCATCGCGCGGGCGGTCATGCCGATATTCTCGGCGAGCTGGGGCTCGACCAGGATGATGGCGGGGCGATTCGGCGAAGGATCGGTCATAGGGCGGTATCAGGGGGCGGTGTCGAGCGGGACGGATCGCCGGCACATAGGGCCTCCCGCCCGGATCGCGAAGGGGCCTCGCGCCGGCTGAGGAACCCACCGGCTCCGTCCGGCGTTCATACCACGGACCTCCTTGCAGCCCCGGTGCCCCCGCGCCGGGGCTTTTTTCGTGACCCTCGAGAAAAACCATTCCGCTCCGGCGCTTCCCCCTGTTTGTGCAGCGCGCTATGACCGCGCCACGGCCGGCCGCGCGCCTCAAGCGGGCCTGTGGGCGGCCCCCGGATCACGGAAGGCTGGATCAGACATGGCGAAGATCAAGGTGGCGAACCCCGTCGTCGAGCTCGACGGCGACGAGATGACCCGGATCATCTGGCAGTCCATCAAGGACAAGCTGATCCACCCCTATCTCGACGTTCCGCTGGAATACTACGACCTCGGGGTCGAGCATCGCGACGCCACCAACGACAAGGTGACGATCGAGGCCGCCGAGGCGATCAAGAAGCACGGTGTCGGCGTGAAGTGCGCCACCATCACCCCGGACGAGGCCCGGGTGAAGGAGTTCAACCTCAAGGAGATGTGGAAGTCGCCGAACGGCACGATCCGCAACATCCTGGGCGGCGTGATCTTCCGCGAGCCGATCATCTGCCGCAACGTGCCGCGCCTGGTGCCGGGCTGGACCCAGCCGATCGTCGTCGGCCGCCACGCCTATGGCGACCAGTACCGCGCCACCGACTTCAAGGTGCCGGGCAAGGGCCGCCTCACCGTCAAGTTCGAGGGCGAGGACGGCACCGTCATCGAGCGCGAGGTGTTCAAGTTCCCGGGCGCCGGCGTCGCCCTGTCGATGTACAACCTCGACGAATCGATCCGCGACTTCGCCCGCGCGTCGATGAATTACGGCCTCGCCCGCAAGTTCCCGGTCTACCTCTCGACCAAGAACACCATCCTCAAGGCCTATGACGGCCGGTTCAAGGACATCTTCGAGGAGGTGTACGAGGCCGAGTTCAAGTCGCGGTTCCAGTCGGCCGGGATCACCTACGAGCACCGCCTGATCGACGACATGGTCGCCTCGGCCCTGAAGTGGTCCGGCGGCTACGTCTGGGCGTGCAAGAACTACGACGGCGACGTGCAGTCCGACACCGTGGCGCAGGGCTTCGGCTCGCTCGGCCTGATGACCTCGGTCCTGCTCACCCCCGACGGCCAGACCGTCGAGGCCGAGGCCGCCCACGGCACGGTGACCCGCCACTACCGCGAGCACCAGAAGGGCAAGGAGACCTCGACCAACTCGATCGCGTCGATCTTCGCCTGGACCCGCGGCCTGTCGCACCGCGCCAAGCTCGATTCCAACGCCGATCTCGCCAAGTTCGCCGAGACCCTGGAGAAGGTCTGCGTCGATACCGTCGAGGCCGGCTTCATGACCAAGGACCTGGCCCTGCTGGTCGGCCCCGACCAGAAGTGGCTCTCGACCACCGGCTTCCTCGACAAGATCGACGAGAACCTGAAGGCCGCGATGACGGTCTGAGGTGAAGGGGCGGCCGGGCACCCGGTCGGCCTGCTGACCCTGACACATCGTTCCTCGCGGCCGCTGCGCCGCGGGGAACCCGTCACGCGCCTCTGACCACCAGCGTCAGCGCCGCCGCGTAGCCCTCGCCCTCCGGGTGGATCTCCGCGATGCCGCGGCCCTCGGGGTCGTCCTGGCGCAGGAGGACGTCGCGGTCATTGCCGATCCGGCCGCGCCGGGCGCGGCCCGCATAGGCGGATCCGGCATACACCGCCTCGCTCACCGCATCCGGGAAGTAGATCTGGCCCGTGAGCGCCGTCCGGCTGGCCAGGATCACCTTCACGTGCAGGTGTGGCGTGCGGCCCGGATACCAGCCCGGATAGATCGTCCGGAACGATACCCGGCCGGCCTCGTCGGCGACCTGTGTGCCGCGCAGGAAGGTCCGGCCGCGTGTGGACGCGCCCCGGTCGCCCTGATCGCGATAGCCCGAATAGCGGCCTTGTGCATCCGCATGCCAGAGATCGACGCGGGCCGCCGGCAGGGCGACGCAGTCCCGCAACGTCACGACCTGCAGGCTCATCCGAAGGGGCGTGCCGTCCCGGTCCTCCCGGATGTCCGACCGCAGCAGGCGCGGATCGAGGTAGAACGGCCCTTCCACCGCTTGTGGGGTCAGGAGGCAGGCCGCCCGCGCCGGCCGGGGCGCCAGGAGGCCGGCCGCGAGGGTGCCGAGCATCACGCGGCGCGTCGGGCGATGCGGCATCGGCTCCTCCCCTTGTCCCGCCGGCGCGGCGTCGCGCCTCAGCTCACCCCGGTCGGCCCGTCGAGCACCGCCCGCACCCGGCGCGCGAGCTCCATCCGCCGATAGGGCTTGTTGATGAGCTCGAACTCGCTGCCGCCGGCATCGGTGCGTTCCAGCGAGGCCTCGGCGTAGCCGGTGGTGAGCAGCACCTTGAGGCGGGGCTGGCGGCGGCGCGCCTCGCGCGCCAGCATCACGCCATTCATGCCGCCGGGCATGATCAGGTCGGAGAACAGGAGATCGACCTTGTCGCCGCCGTCGAGGAGCTCGAGGGCCTGGCGGCCGTCGGTGGCGAGCAGGGTGCCGTAGCCGAAATCGCGCAGGATCGCCCGGGCGAGCTCGGCAACGTCGCGACGGTCGTCGACGATCAGGATCGTCTCGGTGCCGGCGCGCTGCAGCCCGCGGGTGCCGGGGCCGGGGGCCGGCCGCTCGTCGCTGTCGGCCATCGGGAAGTAGATTCGGACGGTGGTGCCGTGGCCGGCTCGCGATTCGATCACCACGGTGCCGCCCGACTGCTTGGCGAAGCCGTACACCATGGCGAGGCCGAGGCCCGTGCCGCGCCCCTCTTCCTTGGTGGTGAAGAACGGCTCCATCACCCGCGCCAGGATCTCCGGCGGCATGCCGAGCCCGGTGTCAGTCACCGAGACAGAGACGTAGCGGCCGGTCTGCGGCAGGCCCGAGGGCAGCTCGTCGGCGGTGAAGACGTGGTTCTCGGTCCGGATCGTCACGGTGCCGCCCTCCGGCATCGCGTCGCGGGCGTTGATCAGGATGTTGAGCAGCGCGACCTCGGTCTGGGTCGGGTCGAGGCGGGCGTTCCACAGGCCGTCCGCGAGCTCCGCCTCGACGGCGATCCCGTCGCCGAGGGTGCGGCCGGCGAGGTCGCGCATCCCCTCGACCAGGTTGTTGAGGTTCACCGCCCGTCCGTCGAGGTGCTGCTTGCGGGCGAAGGCGAGCAGCTGCTGGGTCAGGGTGGTGGCGCGCTCGGCGGCGTTGCGGATGTTGTCGACCGCCCGGTTCATCCGGCGCGGGTCGGCGGTCGGGTCCTCGAGGCCCGATTGCAGGATGTCGACGTAGCCGACCACCACCTGGAGCAGGTTGTTGAAGTCGTGCGCGATGCCGCCGGTGAGCTGGCCCAGGGCCTCCATCTTCTGCGACTGGCGCAGGGCCTCCTCCGCGTCGCGCCGACGCGACACGTCGAGCTGCGAGCCGAAGAAATAGACCAGCTCGCCGGTCTGATCGTAGACCGGCGAGACGAACAGCGCGTTCCAGAAGGTCGAGCCGTTCTTGCGGTAGTTCAGGATCTCGGTCGAGATCTCCTTCCGCTCGGCGATGGCCCGGCGCACCTCCGAGACCGTCTCGCGGTCGGTCTCGGGCCCTTGCAGGAAGCGACAGTTGCGGCCGACCAGCTCCTCGGGCGCGTAGCCGGTCATCGCCCGGAAAGCCTGGTTGGCGAAGATGATCGGGTTGTCCGGCAGGCGCGGATCCGTGACGATCATCGGCATCCGCGTCATCTCGACGGCGGCGAAGAAGATGTCGCTGTGGTGGTTCGAGACGTCGGTGGGCACGTCCGCCACGGTCGGCCGGGTTCCGAGTTCGGTCGGCGTTCGCTTCACACTCATCGTCGCTCCGGTGGCCCGCTGACCGAATCCCGTCTCCGCATGGGATCCTACACCCAGCGCCCCCGCACAACGGTCAAAGCGGCAACCGCGACCGGGCGTCGCTCCGGAACTGGGATAAGCCAGGCGATGCAAGGTTGCAATCGCCCCCGGCAGCGGCGACCGTCGAGGAAGTGGCGCCCCGGATCCGGATAATCGCCGCGGCGACTGACGTCATCCAACTCGACGGGGCTGCTGAACTTGATGCCCGAGGCCGCAAAACGGCGGAGAAAGGATGCAGTCGACCGGTTATGCTCTTACAAACACGTCTCTGCCGGCCTTCTGCTTCCTCTCATCGGAGGCGGCGATCGGCTTTTGGCGTCCCGACGGCGCCGACGGATCGGCGTGCCTCTGCGGCGCAGCTGCCCGCACCGCCCCGCTCAGGCCGCCTCGCGCCGCGTTTCGCGGGCCTCGTTGACGCCCGAGAGCGTCAGGGCGGCGTCGAGGGCGTCGCTGATCGTGGTGACCAGGATGTCGGCGGAGGGCGCCCGGCGCAAGCGGTCGCGGCCGGCCGGGTCGCGCTCGCGCCAGACCGCCACCATCACC
>JAEWKL010000713.1 GCA_023386115.1 Pseudomonadota bacterium | reverse complement strand
TCCCGGGCTCCGCCGGGCCCGGGTTTGACGCGGAGGTTTTCCCGGCCGGGTAGACGACTGGCCGCCCGACGAGACATCCCGTCACTTCCCGAAATCCACCGTCGCGCCCTTCGCGACGTGCTTCGCGAGATCCCGCGCGTCCCAGTTGGTGAGCCGGACGCAGCCATGCGACTCGGTCTTGCCGACCTTCTCCGGCTCGGGCGTGCCGTGGATGCCGTAACCGTCATTGCCCGAAAGGTCGATCCAGACCACGCCGACCGGGTTGTTCGGGCCGGGCTTGATGGTGAACTTGTGCTTCGCCTCGACGCCCTTGAACTCGTATTTCGGGTTATAGGTGTAGGTCGGGTCGAAGGCGACGCTCTCGACCTTCAGGACGCCGCTCGGCGCCGGCTTCTCTTCGCTGCCGATCGAGGCCGGGTAGAGATGGACCAGCGCTCCGTCCTCGCCATAGGCCCGGACCTGGAGCGCATCCTTGTCGACCTCGATGCGGGTGACCTTCGGAGCCTGCGGCAGCTCCTTGCCCGGGATGCGACCGGTGTCCAGCGGCGGCACCGCCGCGACCGTGATCACCGTGCCGGCCTTGGTCAGGGCTGCGTCGGGGTTGAGGGCCTCCAGCAATCCCTTGCTCATGTGGAAGCGCTCGGCCAGCATCTCGGCCGGCGACGTATAGGACAGCCCTTTCAGGTCGGCCTGATCCTCCATCTTCGGCGGGATTTCCTCGACGAACGGGCCGGCGACGTCCTGCTCAGTCAGCGTGTACGGCGTCACGGCCGGATCCTGGCTGGTGCCGGACAGGGCCTGCCACAGGGGCGCGTCGAGATGCCCGGAGGAGGTCAGGCCCTTGGCCTTGGCGAAGCCCGTGAGCGCCCCGCGCAGATTGTCGCCGTCCCGCCCGTCGATGGCGCCGGGCGAGAAGCCGGCCCGGTCGAGAAGGACCTGCACCCGCACGGTCAGCGGGTCGGCGCGCCTCTCACTGGCCTTCTCCGCGGTCTTCGCGGACTTCGTCTTCGTCTTGCCGGGCTCCGTCGCGCCGTTCTCCTGGCCGTCTTTCCCGGCGCCGAACTGCGCCTGGTTGATCGCCTCCGGCGTCAGGGCTGTCTCCGCGGCACCGGCCGCGCCCGACAACCCCACCGCCAGCAGAGCCGCCCCGAGCCTCGCCGTCATCCGCATCAGACCGTCTCCCGCTCCTGACATCAGCAAGGCCTAAAGCGCCGGACGCCTCCGCCGTTCCCGACTTTGTCGTGCTCACTGGCACAGGCGGTGGCCGGCCTGGCGCTCACGCTCGTCGAGGTGGAGGTGGTTGGCGTGGGCGGCATCGGAGCCGGGCCCGAGCACGGTGCGGAAGAAGCCGCAGGCACGGGCGCGGATCGCGGCCTCGAACGCGGCCTCGGGCGTGCCCTCCCGCGTCGCGCCCACAGCCACCGGCACCCTGCCCTCGAAGGTGAAGCCCATCACGTCGACCCCGTTGGCATAGGCGTGCTCGCTGAGCTTGGCGCTCGGATCGTGGTTCTGGCCACGGCACTCGTAGGAGCCGCCGATCGTGAAAGTCCGAGGAACCTTGCCGAGGGTCCGCTCGGCGATCACCTGCACCTCGGTGCTCCAGCGGCTCAAGGCCTCCGCGGTGACGCAGGTGAGGGTGGCGGCGGGCGCGAGCGCCACGCCGTCGGGCAGAGCGGTCACCCGCAGGGGCTTGGCCGCCCCGCACAGCCCGTCGGCGAGGGGCGCCACCGGCTCGGCCTTGACGCCGAGGCGTTCGAGCCGGCGCAGGCACGCGGTGTCGTCCGGCACGATCGTGGCGGAGGTGGGGGCCGGGCCGGAGGGCAGGTCGGCGGGCCGCTCCGGCGGCAGCGGTACCGGCTCCGCGGCGGGTGCAGCCGGGTTTTCCTTGGCGGCGTCCCTGGCGGCGTCCTTCGCGGTCTCCTTCGCGGTGTCCTTGGCGGTCTCCTTGCCGGCCTCTTTGGGGTTCGCCTCCTTGCCGGCCGGCTCCTTGACGGCTGGATCGGTGGCAGCCGGGCTCTTCGCCTCCTCGGGCCGGGGCGGCGGCAGAGGCACCTGATCGGCGGGAACCCGGCTCAAGGGCGGCGGGACCGCCGATGTCTGGCCCGCCGCCGGGCCTGCAACGACGGCCGCCCCCACCAGCGCGGCGAGGATCCGCCCCACACTCGTCCCCGCCATCGCGCCCTCCCCCGGTCCCGCTCCTCAACGGGCGGCCAAGCGTGACCGTTCCCGCGCACCATGCCGCGCTCACGCGATCCTGGCCGCGCTTGCGCCCCCGGCCCCAGGGTCTATCGTCGCGCGCCCTATCAGCGAGAGCACCAGCATGCGCGGCGTCACGGCGGAGCACGAGCCCAACCCCTTCTCCGAGCCGGCCTGGACGACGCCCCACGGGCTGCCGCCCTTCGAGCGCATCTCCCCTGCGCATTACGAGCCGGCCTTCGAGCGGGCGCTGGCCCAGCACGTCGCCGAGATCGAGGCGATCGCCGGCCATCCCGAGCCGCCGACCTTCGCCAATACGATCGAGGCGCTGGAGCGCTCCGGCCAGGCCCTGCGGCGGGTCTCCTCGACCTTCTTCAACCTCACCGGGAGCCATACCAACCCGGACCTCCAGGCCGTCGAACGGGCGATGGCGCCGCGGCTCGCCCGCCACGGCAGCGCGATCTACCTCAATCCCGACCTGTGGGCGCGGGTCTCCGCCATCGGCGAGGAGGGGTTGAGCGACGAGGCCAAGCGGGTGCGCGAGCGCTACCGCCTGCGCTTCCGCCGCGCCGGCGCCGAACTCGAGCCTGAGGCCAAGGAACGGATGGCCGCGATCGCCGCCCGGCTCGCCGAGCTCGGCACCCAGTTCAGCCAGAACCTGCTCGCCGACGAGGGCGCTTTCACGCTGGAACTGACCCGTGAGGACGACCTTGCCGGCCTGCCGCCCTTCCTGCGCGCCGCCGCGGCGCGGGCCGCCGAGGAGCGCGGGCTGAAGGATCGCCACGTCATCACCCTGTCGCGCTCGCTGATCGATCCGTTCCTGGTCTTCTCGACGCAGCGCTCCTTACGGGAGCGCGCCTACGCCGCCTGGATCCGTCGGGGCGAGAACGGCGGTGAGACCGACAACCGGGCGATCATCACCGAGACCCTGCGCCTGCGCGCCGAGCGCGCGCGCCTCCTGGGCTACCCGAGCTACGCCGCCTACCGCCTCGACGACACGATGGCGGGCAGCGCCGAGGCCGCGGTCCGCCTGCTGGAAGAAGTCTGGGCGCCGGCCCGCCGCCGAGCCCAGGCCGAGCGCGACCGGCTCCAGGCGCTCGCCCGCGAGGACGGGCACACCTTCGACCTCGCGCCGTGGGACTGGCGCCACTACGCCGAGCGCCTGCGCCGGCGCGAGCACGACCTCGACGAGGGGGAGATCAAGCCGTACTTAGCCCTGGAGGGCATGATCCAGGCCGCCTTCGATACGGCGCACCGCCTGTTCGGCCTGTCCTTCACCGAATTGCAGGACGTGCCGCGCTACCACCCGGAGGTGCGGGCCTGGGAGGTCGCCGACCGGGACGGGCGGGTGATCGGCCTGTTCCTCGGCGATTACTTCGCGCGGCCGAGCAAGCGCTCGGGCGCCTGGATGAGCGGCTTCCGCTCGCAGGAGCGCCTGACCGGCGAGGTCACGCCGATCATCGTCAACGTGATGAACTTCGCCAAGGGGGCTGAGGGCGAGCCGGCGCTGCTCTCCTTCGACGATGCCCGCACGCTCTTCCATGAGTTCGGCCACGCCCTGCACGGCCTCTTGTCGAACGTGACCTATCCGCTGCTCGCCGGCACCGCGGTGGCGGGCGACTTCGTCGAGCTGCCTTCGCAGCTCTACGAGCACTGGCTGGAGCAGCCGGAGGTGCTGCGGGCCCATGCCCGCCACTACCGCACGGGCGAGGCGATGCCCGAGGACCTGCTGGCCCGGCTGCTCGCCGCCCGCACCTTCAACCAGGGCTTCGCCACGGTGGAATACACCGCCTCGGCCATCGTCGACCTCGACCTGCATCTCTCGCCACAAGCCGAGAGCGGCATCGATCCGCTGGCCTTCGAGGCCGAGTCGCTGCGCCGCATCGGCATGCCGGCCGAGATCGCGATGCGCCACCGCACGCCGCACTTCCAGCACATCTTCGCTGGGGAAGGGTACGCGGCCGGCTATTACAGCTATCTCTGGTCCGAGGTGCTGGATGCCGATGCCTTCGACGCCTTCCGGGAGGCCGGCAACATCTTCGATCCGGCCACCGCCGAGCGCCTGCGCACCTACGTGTACGGCGCCGGGAATCTGCGCGACGCGCGCAGCGCCTACACGGCCTTCCGCGGGCGCCTGCCGAGCACCGCGCCGCTCCTGCGCAAGCGGGGGCTGGCGGCCTAAGCAGAATGGCATCGCGCAACTCTGCTTAGGATCTTGATTTTGCATCATTTTTATCGCCGAACCGGTGACCACTTCGGCACCGGCCGACATGGCCGGCGGAATGATGCTTGGAGCCCTAACGCCGCAGCAGCCGGCCCAAACCGGCCGCTGCGGCGAGCCACGCCGCGT
>JAEWKL010000701.1 GCA_023386115.1 Pseudomonadota bacterium | reverse complement strand
CGCATCGACCGTGTCATCGATGCGCGGTCCAAGGCGCTGGGGATCGGCTTCGACGAGATGAAATCTGAATATCTCAAGAAGATTTCTCTAAGAAGAATGGTGACCGAAGACGACGTTGCGGCAATGGCACTGTTCTTGTGTTCTCCTGCGGCGCGGAACATCACGGGGCAGGCGATCAGCGTCGACGGCAACGTCGAGTACCTGTAGCTTGCGTCGGATCGTGAGACGCGATGGAGCCGCACCGATCCTGGGCGCTCGCTGGGCCGCCGCGCGAGCCGGAGCGGGCTCATCCTCGCGGCGCTGAATGCAGCACCATCTCGGGCGAGAGGCCTTCGGCGGGTGGGGCCGTCGTGCGCCTCATGGGCGAGGGCGTCCGTCAGCCGCACCGGCGCCCCGGGCGTGATCCGTCCGCCCCGGCGGCGGCGCGCCAGCGCGCCGCATAGGTCTCGACATCCGCGTACAGGAGCCCGACGCCTCCCGCGGGCATGGACAAAGGCGGCGGCTCCTGACGTGGCGTCGCAAGGAGGGCGGCGGCCCCCGCACTCGTGCCGGTCCGGCCCGAGGAGGCCCGGACGGTCCGGCGCGCGAGATGGCCCAGGGCCTCGAGGTAGAGCGCGTTGCCGGCGAAGGGGCCCTCGACGGTGATCGCGCCGGCAGCCCCGAGCAGGTCGAGGCAGGTCGCCGTCATCAGGGCCGCGTAGAGGCTCGCCGCGGCGTGGCGCTCGGGAGCGGTCAGCTCGTCCGGATCATGCGACCAGCGGCCGGCAGCATGCGGGAACGGGCCGCTGCCCCGGGCGAAGCAGGGCAGCGCCATCACGCCGCGGGCGAGCACGGACGCCACCGCGGCCGGGTCCAGGTCGCTTGCCCCGCCGCCGGTCAGGCGATCGAATTCCCGGCCGCCCATGAAGCGGGCGGAGGGCACGGGTCGGCCATAGGCGTCGACATTGGCGAGCATGTCGCGCGCCGGGTCGAGGCGCCCGAGCGGCGCCCCCACCGCCAGGGCGACGATCCAGGTGCCGGTCGAGATGATCGTCTGGGGGCCCGCCTCGTCCCGGATGTATGGCAGGAGGGACGCGTTGGAATCATGCAGCCCGCAGGCGACGGGCACGGCGGGGCCGAGGCCGGCCCTGCCGGCGAAGGCGGGGTTCAGGGTCCCGAGGACGTCGAAGGCCGAGCGCACCGGGGCCATCACCCCGCGCCAGCCCATCCGGTCGACCAGCGTCGAGAAGCCGCGCGCCTCGGGCGCCCAGAGATCGGTGTGGCAGCCGAGGGAGGTCGGCTCGGTGGCGGCGGTTCCGGTGAGGCGCCACGCCCAGTATTGCGGATAGGTGAGGAAGGCGGTGGCGCGGCCGAAGGCGTCGGGGAAACGCCGCGCCTGCCAGAAGAGCTGGGCGCCAAGGTTCAGGCCGCCGGGCAGGCGCGGCGAGAAGGTCTCGGCGAAGGCCGGGCGGATCCGCGCGTACTCGTCCGCGAGGGCGTCGGGGCCGTCATGCTCGTAGTCGAGCACCGGCAGGACGAGACCGTCCGGCCCGATCAGCGCGCCGGTGGCCCCGTGCGTGGTGATCGACACGGCGTCGATCCCGACTGCCGCCGCCGCATCCGCGAGGGCGTCGAGGAGGAACGCCTCGATCGCCACGACGTCGGCATGCGGGTAGGGGCCGTCCCGCCTGACGGCGTTCGGCACCCTCCGGGCCCAGATCTCGTCGCCCTGCGCGGCGTCGAGGACCACCAGCTTGACGTTGGTCTTGCCGATGTCGAGCACCGCGATGCGGCGGGGGGCGTTGCTCATGGGCGGCGGATTCGGGAGAGGCGGCTTCATGGCAGATGGAACTGCGTGCGCAGCGGCAGCACGACGGGCGCGTGCGACGGCTCGGTCTCCATGAGGTCGGCCATGTGGTCCCACCAGCGGCGCATCACCGGGTGATCCGGCAGGGCGTCCATGCGGTGGTCGCGACGCCGCCACAGCACCGCGAAGAGGAGGCCGGTGCCCGGTTCGAGGTGGATCGAGTAGTCGGCGATGCCGGCGTCGCGCAGCAGGGTCTCGAGCTCCGGCCACAGCGCGTCGTGGCGGCGGCGATACGCCTCCTCGCAGCCGGGCCGCAGCCGCATCGCGAAGGCGTGCTTCTCGTGCGTGGCGGGGTCGAAGGGGCCGATCATGCCGGCCTCCGTCGCGGGACGAGGCGCCCGATCAGGATCGGCAGCGCGATGGTGCCGATCAGCATCGCGCCGATGACGATCGACATGATGATGCCCGGGACGTTGAGGAGGCCGAGCCCGTAGGTGACGAGGCCCATCACGAAGGCGGCGATCACCACGCCGGGAATCGTGCCGGCGCCGCCCTGGATGCTGATGCCGCCGAGCACCACGATCGTGACCACGTCGAGTTCCCAGCCGAGCGCGATGGAGGGGCGCGTCGAGCCGAGCCGGCTCGTCAGCATCACGGCCGCGAGGCCGGAGGCGAGGCCCGTCATGAGGAACAGGACGAGGCGGATGCGCTCGACCCGGATCCCCGAGAAGCGCGCCGCGAAGGCGTTGTTGCCGATCGCCCGCACGGCGCGGCCGAACACGGTCTTGTGCAGCACGAGGCCGGCCCCGACCGAGAGGGTGAGGAAGCTGGCGAACTCGAAGGACAGGGCCTGCCAGACATAGCCCTGGCCGAACCAGCCGAAGCCCGCCGGGTAGTCCTTCAGCACCCCGTCGCCGAGGGCGAGGTAGCTCAGGCCCCGGAAGAGGCTCATCGTGCCGATCGTCGCCATGATCGAGGGCAGCCCGAGCCGCGCCACCAGGATCCCGTTGAGGAGGCCGCAGGC
>JAEWKL010000692.1 GCA_023386115.1 Pseudomonadota bacterium | reverse complement strand
AGCCAGGCCTACGGCGCCGTCGGTGGCCGCAGCGCGGAGGCCCTCGACCGGGCCCGCGACTGGGCCAGCGACCGGATCGAGACCGGCTCGCAGCGCTACGCCGACCTGCGCGACCGCGGCACCGAGCGCCTGGCCCATGGCCAGAACGCGGTCGAGCGCTTCGTCACCGAGAACCCGGTGCTCGTCGGCGTCGTCGGCCTCGCCGCCGGCATGCTGCTCGGCGCGCTGCTGCCCCGCACCCGCCAGGAGGACCGGACGGTCGGCGCCTACGCGGACGAGGTCCGCGATCAAGGCCTGCGCTACGCCCGCGAGGCGACCGAGCGCGGACGCCAGTTCGTCGAGAGCGCCCTCGACCAGGCCCAGGACGCCGCCGTGGCGGCGGCCCATGCGGCCACGGACGAGCTGCGCAAGACCCAGCCCGGTCAGGCCCCGACCGGAACCGCCGAGCCGGGCCGGCAGACGCACTGATCGCGGCACCATCGGTCACGACCGGCCGGCCCCTCGGGGCCGGCCTTCTTTTGGGCGCCGTCCGATGTCCCGGCCGGTATTCCGGCAACTTCCCCGGACCCTGACGGAGGCCCCGTCGCCGGATCGGTTGGACCCGCGACGGCGCGCCCCGCGTTGTCGCCCCATGACCGCCACCGCCCTCCCCCTCGACGCCGGCCCCCGCCTCGGCTTCTGCTGCAAGTTCATCCCGGACGAGCCGCCGGACCGGCACAAGACCCTGAAGGCGGCGAAGGACGCCGCGATGGTGATGAACGTCACCACGGTGACGATCGCGTACCTGCGCCGCCTCGATCGGGCGGCGGCCCGCGAGAAGCTGATCGCGGTGGTGACGCACAACCTCGCGGCGATGGGTCGCCAGGTCGCCTGGGTGGCCGCACGGCCGCCGCTGGAACGGTTGCTTCGCCTCGCGAGCTCGATCCTCCCGGGCTACACCCATCCGGAGGTGCGGGACCTCTACGCCGACCCGGACTTTCGCCGCGCGATCGAGACGGGCCTTGCCGCGGTCGGCGAGGCGGCGCGGGCCGGAGGCGTGCGGCTCAGCATGCATCCGGGTCCGTTCTGCATCCTGGCGAGCCGCAATCCGGCGGCGCTCGAGAACGGTATCGCCGAGCTCGACTATCACGCCGAGGTGATGGCGATGATGGGCTATGGCGGCGGGTGGCACCCGCACGGCGCCCACGTCAACATCCATGTCGGCGCCCGCGACCCCGGGGTCGACGCGTTCCGCGAGAACCTGGCGCGGGTCTCGCAGGTCGCCCGCGACCTCGTCACGGTCGAGAACGACGAATCGGCCTTCGGCCTCGACGAGGTGCTGCGCCTCGCCGACCGGGTGCCGGTGGTGCTCGACCTGCACCACCACTGGATCCACAGCCGCGGCGACTACATCGAGCCGGACGATCCGCGCATTGCCCGCGTGGCCGAATCCTGGCGCGGGGTGCGGCCGGTCGGCCATGTCAGCGTCTCGCGCGAGGACGTGCTGCCCGGCCACGACCCGGACGCCCTGCCGGACTTCGCGGCTCTCACGGGCGCCGGCCTCAACGGGCGCGACCTCGCCGCCCATTCCGACATGATGTGGAACCGGGCGCTCAACGACCTGGTGAGCCGCCATCTCGCCTGGTGCGACATCGAGGTCGAGGCCAAGCTGAAGAACCTCGCCTCGACCGGCCTGGCGCTGCATGTCGGTCCCGGCCTTCTCGGGACCGCCCCGGTCGCGGTCGCGGCGGAATGACTTTGCGGAATGCCTTGGCGGAATCACATGGTGGAATCACTTGGAGCGGCCGCGGCGGCGGAGGGTGCTCTCGACGCTCCCGCGTCCTGCCTGTAACGGTGCGGCATGAAATCGGCCGATTGCGACATCCTCGTCGTCCCGGGCTACACCAATTCCGGGCCCGACCACTGGCAGAGCCGCTGGCAGGAGCGGCTCTCGACCGCCCGCCGGGTGACCCAGGAGAGCTGGGACCATCCCGAGCCCGAGGCCTGGCGCGACGCCGTGATCGCGGCCGTCCAGGCCGCGAGCCGGCCGGCGGTGCTGGTCGGCCACAGCCTCGGCGTGATCTCCTGCGTGCAGGCCGCGCCCTATTTGGCCCCAGGCAGCGTCGCCGGCGCCTTCCTGGTGGCGCTGCCGGATGTCGAGCGGCCGGACGCGCCGGCCGCCTTGCGCACCTTCGCGCCGATCCCCCGTGCGCCGCTGGCCTTCCCGTCGGTCCTGGTGACGAGCCGCACCGACCCCTACACCGCCTATGACCGGGCCGGCGAATTCGCCGCCGCCTGGGGGGCGGAGCTGGTCGATGCCGGCGAGTCCGGGCATCTCAATGCCGAGAGCGGGCACGGGCCATGGCCCGAGGGGCTGATGCGCTTCGCCGGCTTCCTGCGCACCCTCTAGGCCGGGCCGTGGTATCCTATCTCGACATGGTCGAGCCGGCGACGGCGGCGACCTTCCGCGAGGCCGACTATCTGGCGGCCAATCCGGATCTCCACCTTGCCGTGCGCGAGGGGCGCCTCGCCAGCGGCCGGGCGCATTTCGAGCGCCATGGCCTGCGCCAGGCACGGCGCCAGAGCCGCCTCCCGGAGGGGTTGGAGGCCATGCGGGCCGAGAAGCTCGCGCGATTGGCGCCGCTGATGCGGGACGACCTGCCCCATCGCCGCCTCGGCGCGAAGTACGATTACCTCAGCGAGGACTTGCGCGCCCTGTCGGGGGCCGAGGACAGCCCGAACGTCTCGCAGAACTCCTATGACGGCCATGTCCAGGAGCTGATCGCCTCGAACCCCGACGGGCTGATCCTCGATTGCGGCGCCGGCCGCCGCGACCGCTACTACGCCAACGTCGTCAATCTCGAGATCGCCGATTACGACACCACCGACGTGCTCGGCATCGGCGAGGTGCTGCCGTTCCGCGATGCCAGCTTCGACGGGGTGATCTCGATCGCGGTGCTCGAGCACGTCCGCGATCCCTTTGCCTGCGCCCGCGAGATCGCCCGGGTGCTCAAGCCCGGCGGGCGGCTGGTCTGCGCCGTGCCGTTCCTGCAGCCGCTGCACGGCTACCCGCATCACTACTACAATATGACTGGCGAGGGCCTGCGCAACCTGTTCGCCGGCCATCTGGCGGTGGACCACCAATACGTTCCGGCCTCGCTCCTGCCGATCTGGAGCCTGACCTGGATCATCCAGTCCTGGGCCGCCGGCTTGCCGCCGGACGCGCGCAAGCGCTTCCTGTCGCGCCGCCTCTCCGACTTCACCGCCGACCCGCTCTCGCTCCTCCAGGAGCCCTACGTGACGCAGCTGAGCGACCGCACGAACATGGAGCTGGCGAGCGGCACCTACCTGTTCGCGCACAAGGAATAGCGCGAGGAGTCTCGGACGTGTCGTGCCGGGGGAGCCTCTCGGTGCGAGGCCGGCAGCCCGCCGCCTCGCTCCACCATACCCTTGCGCCTTGGCATCGACAGGTCGATGCC
>JAEWKL010000680.1 GCA_023386115.1 Pseudomonadota bacterium | reverse complement strand
CGCCGGCTTGGCCGTCAGCGCCGCCGTCCGAGCCGGAGGCGGTCCAACCACGGCATAGTCCCGCACGCTGGCCCTCGCTGACCGCCGACCGCGTCGCATGCGCGATCATCGGCCCCGACGCACGGGATCGTCGTCAGCCGCCGTTGCGCCCCTAGTCCGCCTCGGCCTTCGGTGTCCGCCCCGATCCTCGCCAGCGCCGCGAGCGTCCCGTGCTCCTCCGCGACGAACACCCGCATCGTCGCCAGCCGCATCGGCGGAATGGCGGGCGGTCCGCCTCCGTGAACCCGGTCAGCGCCTCACCCAATTGCCGCTTGGGCGGCACCCGCCCCTGGCCGCCACCGGCCCGATCTCGGCGCCGGGTCCACCGGGTGGCGCCGGGGGCTCGATCCCACTCCTCGCGCCGGCCCCGTTGGTGGTCGGACGGGCGCGCGGAGGGCGGGCCGCCGATGGCCGAGAGCCGGGACGACCGCGACAGCGGTGAAGTTCGGCCCCTCGACCTCGACGTCCGGTCGCGGCGCGATGAGCCAAACCGGCGCCGCTACACCGCTACCCCGTGCAGGTCGTAGGCATCCGCCGACTCGATCTTCACCGTCACGATGTCGCCGACCCGGACCGGACGGCGGAAGGCGACGTGGACGTTGCCGTCGATCTCCGGCGCGTCGTATTTCGAGCGGCCCTTGGCCACGGTCGGGCCGGCCGCGTCGATGATCACCGGCAGGCGCTTGCCGACCTTGGCCTTCTGGAGCTTGAGGGAGACCGCCTGCTGCGTCTCCATGAAGCGGCGCTGGCGCTCGGCCTTCACCGCGTCCGGCACCGCTTCCGCCACTTCGTTCGCGGGAGCGCCGCGTACCGGCTCGTACTGGAAGCAGCCGACGCGCTCGAGCTTGGCTTCCTTCAGCCAGGTCAGCAGTTCCTCGAACTCTGCGTCAGTCTCGCCCGGGAAGCCGACGATGAAGGTCGAGCGGATGGCCAGGTCCGGGCAGGTCGTGCGCCAGGACCGGATGCGCTCCAGCATCTTCTCCTGGTTGCCCGGACGGCGCATGCGCTTGAGCACCGTCGGGCTCGCGTGCTGGAGCGGCATGTCGAGGTAGGGCAGAACCTTGCCCTCGGCCATCAGCGGGATGACCTCGTCGACGTGCGGGTAGGGATAGACGTAGTGCAGGCGCACCCAGGCGCCGAGCTCGCCCAATTCCTTGGCGAGGTCGTAGAAGCGGGCCCGCACCTCGCGGTCGCGCCATTGGCTCGTGGCGTAGCGGGTGTCGATGCCATAGGCGCTGGTGTCCTGCGAGACGACGAGCAGCTCCTTGACGCCCGCCTTCACCAGCTTCTCGGCCTCGCGCAGCACGTCCGCCGCCGGGCGGCTGACGAGGTCGCCGCGCAGCTGCGGAATGATGCAGAAGGTGCAGCGATTGTTGCAGCCCTCGGAAATCTTCAGGTAGGCGTAGTGTCGCGGCGTCAGCTTGACGCCCTGGGGCGGGACCAGATCGAGGAACGGGTCGTGGGCCGGGGGCACCGCCTCGTGGACCGCCGCCACCACCGACTCGTAGGCCTGCGGCCCCGTGACCGCGAGCAGGTTCGGGTACTTCTCGCGGATCTCCTCCGGCTGGGCGCCCATGCAGCCGGTGACGATCACCCGGCCGTTCTCCGCCATGGCGTCGCCGATCGCCTGCAAGGACTCGGCCTTGGCCGAATCGAGGAAGCCGCAGGTGTTGACGATCACCACGTCGGCGCCGTCGTGCTTGCGCGCCAGCTCGTAGCCCTCGGCCCGCAGATGGGTGAGGATGCGCTCGGAATCGACCAGGGCCTTGGGACAGCCGAGCGACACGAAGGAGATCTTGGGTGCGGGTGCGTTCATGGGCAGGGCAGATTTCGGCGAGGGCGGGATGCGGTGCCGGCCCACGGCCAAGGCGGCAGCGAGCAGGATCAAGGATTTAGGGAAGGGTGCTGGGGCAGGCCTCTAGCACAGGGCAGGGCGGGCGTCACGGGGCCGGCTCCTTGGCCCGACGGGCAGCTTCCGCAGCGGCCCCGGCCTCCGGTATCACGGCGCGATGTGGAGCCGCGCTATCCCTCCCCTCGACCCCGCCGCCGCCGCGTCCCGGCTGCGCGCCCATGGGCCTCGCAGGCTGCTGCCCGGTCTCGCGCTCCTCGACAGCGCGAGGCGGCACGACGCCCTCGGGCGCTACTCCTACCTCGCCGCCGGCGCATTCGGGTCGTTCCGGGTGCGCGGCGGCCGGGCCTTCTGGAACGGCGCCGCGGCGCCGGGCGCTCCCCTCGCCGCGCTCAGGGCGGTGCTGGCACCTTACCGCACCGAGCCGGATCCCGGCCTGCCGCCGTTCCAGGGCGGGGCGATGGGCTACGTGGCATACGATTTCGGCGCCAGCCTGGAGCGGGTGGCGCCGCCGGCGCGCCGCGCCGGCCTCACCCACGATCTCGCCCTCGACCTCTACGCCACGGTGGTCGCCTTCGATCACCGGGCCGGCACCTGCCACCTGATCGCCACCGGCTTTCCCGAGACCGAGCCGGGCGCCCGTACGCGGAAGGCCGCGTCCGATCTCGACGCCCTGGAGGCCGCGCTCGCCGGCCCCGAACCGGCGAGCCCGGCCATCTCGGTGCCACCCCTCGCCTGGCGGTCGAACTTCACGGCGGACTCCTACGCGCAGGCGGTAGAGCGGGTGCGGGACTACATCCGGGCCGGCGACATCTACCAGGCCAACATCGCCCAGCGCTTCGAGGCGGCGCTGCCGCCGGGCTTCGACACCTTCGCGTTCTACCGGCGCCTGCGGGCGCGCAACCCCGCGCCCTTCGCGGCCTATCTGGAACTCGACGGCGTCGCCGTCGCCTCGTCCTCGCCCGAGCGCTTCCTGCGCCTCGACGGAAGGCAGGTCGAGACCCGGCCGATCAAGGGCACGGCGCCGCGCTCCACCGACCCGGCCGAGGACCGCGCCCGGGCCGAGGCGCTCGTTGCCAGCGACAAGGAGCGGGCCGAGAACGTGATGATCGTCGATCTCCTGCGCAACGACCTGTCGCGGATCTGCGCCCCCCACAGCGTCGCGGTTCCGACGCTCTGCGGGCTCGAGACCTATGCCGGGGTCCACCATCTCGTCTCGGCGGTCACCGGCACGCTGCGGGAGGGAGCGGACGGGCTCGACCTCCTGGGCGCGACCTTCCCGGGCGGCTCGATCACCGGAGCACCGAAGCTGCGCGCCATGGACATCATCACGGAGATCGAGGGCGATGCCCGCGAGCTCTATTGCGGAGCGATCGGCTGGATCGGCTTCGACGGCAGCCTCGATACCAGCATCGCCATCCGCACGGTGCTGATGGACGGGGCTCGCGCCGTACTCCAGGCCGGAGGCGGGGTCACGCTGTTGTCGGACCCGGAGGCCGAGTACCGCGAGACCCTGACCAAGGCCGAGCGGGTCTTCTCGGCCTTCGCGAGCGGGGAGGGCGCATGATCCTCGTCATCGACAATTACGATTCCTTCGTCTTCAACGTGGTGCGCTATGTCGAGGAGCTGGGCGCTACGGTGCGGGTGGCGCGCAACGATGCCCTCGACGTCGCGGGCATCCGGGCGGCGAACCCGGACGGTGTGGTGATCTCGCCGGGGCCGTGCAGCCCGGCGGAGGCCGGAGTGTCGCTGGCGGCGATCCGCGCACTGTCGGGGGAGGTGCCGCTGCTCGGGGTCTGCCTCGGCCATCAATGCATCGGCGCGGCCTTCGGCGGTCGGGTCGCGCGGGCCCTGCGCCCGCTCCACGGCCATGCGACGGCCATCACTCATGACGGCCAGGGGCTCTTTTCCGGCCTGCCGGCGCCGCTCACGGTCGGGCGCTACCACTCGCTGATCGTGCAACCGGAACCCGGCATGGCGGAGCATCTGAGCGTCGATGCGGTCTCGCCCGAGGGCGAGGTGATGGCCCTGTCCCACCGCCGTCACCCGACCTACGGCGTCCAGTTCCACCCGGAATCGGTGCTGACCGAGCACGGCCACGCCCTGTTCGCCAATTTCCTGGACCTCGCCCGGCGCTGGCACGAGGCGGGAGGAGCGCGCCATGCTGTGGCGTGATGGGCGCCTGCACGAGGGCACGACCGCGCCCTTCGACTTCGCCGACCGCGGCCTGCTCCTCGGCGACGGGGTGTTCGACACCGCCCTTTCGCTGCGCGGCACGGTGGTGGCGGAGGAGGCGCATCTGGCGCGGCTCGCCGAGGCTGCCGCGGCCCTCGGCTTCCGCTTCGACGAGCAGGAAGCCCGCACGGCGATGCGCGCGGTGGCGGCCGGCCATGAGCGGGCGGCGATCCGCACCACCGTGACCCGCGGGTCCGGGCCGCGGGGCCTGCGCCCGCCGGCCGAGCCCCGCCCGGTCCTGTGGGCCCGCGCCGCGCCATTGCGGCCAGGGCTCGTCTTCTCGGACCTCTCCCTCGGCTGGAGCGCGATCCGCCGCAACGAGACCTCGCCGGGCGCGCGCCACAAGACGCTGGGCTACCTCGACGCGGTGCTGGCCGCCGAGGCGGCAGCAGCGGAGGGCCATGACGAGGCCCTCTTCCTCAACGCGGCAGGGCGGGTGGCCTGTGCCGGCACCGCCAACCTGTTCGCGGTGTTCGGGAAGGTGCTCGTCACGCCGTCCTTGAGCGAAGGCGTGCTGGCAGGCATCGTGCGCGCCACGCTGCTCGGGCTGGCTCCCGGGCTCGGCCTTCTGCCCGCCGAGCGTCCGGTCGCGCCGGACGCGCTGGCCGAGGCGGATGCGGTGTTCCTGACCAATTCCCTCCGGCTGATCGCGCCGGTGCGGCGGATCGCGGAGCGGGACCTTGCCAGCGCCGGGCATCCGGCGGTGCGGGCGTTGCAGGCGGCGTTGTCGGCGGAGATCGCGGCGGCCTGTGGGGTGACGCCGGAGGGCTGAGGCGGGACGCCGCCCTTCCACGCACTTCGCAAGCCGCGCTCGACCCTCCCCCACGGCGGGGGAGGGTCGGCGTCCGCGCGGCAGCCATCCCCCGGCTTCCCATCG
>JAEWKL010000679.1 GCA_023386115.1 Pseudomonadota bacterium | reverse complement strand
GGCCGAGAAGCCCGGCCCCCCCCGCCGCCACGCGGGCCCCCTCCCCGAAAGTCCAGCGAAAGCACCCGGCCATGGCCATCGCCCAGCCCGGCCTCTGGAAGAGGCATGAATTCTTCGAGCGGAACTCGATCCTCCTGCTCATCGGTATCCTGATCGTGGTCGCGATCGGCGGCTTGATCGAGATCGTCCCGCTCTTCTACCTCAAGAGCACCATCGAGGCGGTGGAGGGCGTGCGGCCCTACACGCCGCTGGAGCTCGCCGGCCGCAACATCTACGTGCGCGAGGGCTGCTACCTCTGCCACAGCCAGATGGTGCGCCCGATGCGCGACGAGGTCGAGCGCTACGGCCATTTCTCGCTCGCCGCCGAGTCGATGTACGACCACCCGTTCCAGTGGGGCTCGAAGCGGACCGGGCCCGACCTCGCCCGGGTGGGTGCGAAGTATTCCGATGCCTGGCACCGCGAGCACCTGAAGGACCCGCGCGCGGTCGTCCCCGGCTCGATCATGCCCGCCTACGCGTTCCTCGACCGGCCCCTCGACGCGGAGGCCATCGCCGACGACCTGACGGCGAACGCCAAGCTCGGCGTGCCCTACAGCCCGGACATGATCCTGCGGGCGAGGGGAGACCTGACCGCCCAGCTCGATCCCGACGGCGCGGATGCGACGTTCCCGCAGCGCTATCCCGGCGCCGTCCTGCACGCCCCCGGCGAGCGCGGCCGCGCCACCGAGCTCGACGCCCTCGTGGCCTACCTCCAGGTGCTCGGCACGATGGTCGATTTCAAGATCTACGACGATCAGAAGAACCTGAGGTAATTGTCGTGACCTACGATCTCGCCTCCCGCTTCGCCCAGACGAGCGGCCTTCTCTACTTCGTCGCGCTGTTCGCCGGCGCCACGCTCTACGCGCTCTGGCCGCGCAACCAGGGCCGGTTCGACGCCGCCGCCCGCCTGCCCCTCGACGAGGAGTGAGCCTCGTGACCGACCTCCACTCCGCCAACCCCGCCACCACCGGCCCGGACACCACCGGACACGAATGGGACGGCATCGCCGAGTACAACAACCCGCTGCCGCGCTGGTGGCTGTATTCGCTCTACGCCACCATCGTGTGGGCCTTCGGCTACTGGATCGCCTATCCGGCCTGGCCGCTGGTCTCGGACCACACCCGCGGCCTGCTCGGCTACTCGACCCGCGCCGCGGTTCTCGCCGACGTGGCGGCGACGAAGACGGCGCGCGCGGCTTTGGGCCAGGAAAAGCTCGCCTCGACGGATCTCGCCCAGATCGCCGCCGACCCGACGCTGATGCCGCTGGCGCTCGCCACCGGCAAGGCAGCCTTCGGCGACAATTGCGCCGCCTGCCACGGCTCTGCTGCGACCGGCCGGACCGGCTACCCGAACCTCCAGGACGACGACTGGCTCTGGGGCGGCAGCCTCGACGCCATCGCCCAGACGATCCAGGTCGGCATCCGGTCTGGCCACGCCGACACCCGCGCGGGCGAGATGCCGGCCTTCGGGCGCGACGGCATCCTCAAGCGCGACGAGGTCGAGACGGTGGCGAACTACGTCCTGTCCCTGTCCGGCAAGGCCTTCGCGCCGTCCCTGAGCCTCTCGAGGGGCGCCGAGATCTTCACCCAGAACTGCGCCGCCTGCCACGGCGAGCAAGGCAAGGGGAATCCGGAGATGGGCGCCCCGAACCTCACCGACGCGGTCTGGCTCTACGGCTCGGCGCCGCAGGAGGTCGTGGCGACGATCCAGGGCGGGCGCAAGGGCGTGATGCCGACCTGGGAGGGGCGCCTGGATGCAGCAACCATCAAGTCGCTGGCGGTGTACGTCCACGGGCTCGGGGGTGGAAAGTAGCGGGTCCGCCTGCTCTCTGATGCGGCTTGAGATCTGGCCGCACTGTGAGACTCCATCGTCATTCCGGGCTCCGCTGCGCGGCCCCGGAATGACCAGGTGCGTGGCATCTCCGTGGAGCGAGACAATTATACCAACGGCCTAAGATGCTGACGCATCGATTCGATCCCGGGCAGGCCCGGGATCGACGAGGCCGTTGATCCATCTCGAATTGTCGACGCTAAGCCAGAGGCTTGGCGAAAATTCGAGAGCGGAACCAAAGGTCGTTTTCTTTCGACCGTTGGTATTAATCCTGTCTCGGAATGGATGGAGCGGATCTGGCACGCGACCGCGTGGGACGAGCCCGTTCCGCCCGCGATTGCGCGAGATCAATGCCGCGGACCGGCCGCCGGAGGAAGACATCGGGCGCCCGTCCCCGGGCAAGCTGGACCAGCGGTGATGACCTCGACGGACCCTGCGCAGACGACGCGATCCACAACCCTCCTCGAAGGCCGCACGAAGAAGTTCGGCGAAGCCGTGACCCGGCGGGTGGTCTCGGCCCCGACCGGCGCGCTCTACGAGGCGCGGCGCAAGATCCAGCCGCAGGCGGTGCGCGGGCGCTTCCGCACCGCGAAGTGGATCATCCTGGCGGTCGCGCTCGCCATCTACTACCTCGTGCCGTTCCTGCGCTGGGACCGCGGACCGGGCGCGCCGTCGCAGGCGGTGCTGATCGATCTCGACCGCGGCCGACTTTACTTCTTCTTCATCGAGCTGTGGCCGCAGGAGGTCACCTACGTGATGGGCCTGCTGATCCTGGCGGCCCTGAGCCTGTTCCTGATGAACGCCGTCGCCGGCCGGATGTGGTGCGGCTATCTCTGCCCGCAGACGGTCTGGACCGACCTCTTCCTCGCGGTCGAGCGCCTGGTCGAGGGCGACCGCCGGGAGCGGCTGAAGCTCGATGCCGCGCCGTGGTCGGTCGAGAAGATCGCGTTGCGCACCATGAAGCACGCGATCTGGCTCTTGATCGCCTGGTGGACCGGCGGCGCATGGGTGCTCTACTTCGCCGACGCGCCGACACTGGTGCATCAGCTCGCGACCTTCCAGGCCCCGCCGAATGCGGTCTTCGCCATCCTGGTCCTGACCGCCACGACCTACGGGCTCGCCGGCCACATGCGGGAGCAGGTCTGCACCTATATGTGCCCCTGGCCGCGCATCCAGGGCTCTCTCACCGACGAGCACTCGCTCAACATCCTCTACCGGGTCGATCGCGGCGAGCCGCGCGCCTCGGTCAAGAAGGCGGCCAGCCTGCGCGCCGCCGGGCAGCCGGCCGGGGATTGCGTCGATTGCTTCGCCTGCGTCACCGCCTGCCCGGCGGGGATCGACATCCGCGACGGCCTCCAGATGGCCTGCATCCAGTGCGGCCTCTGCGCCGATGCCTGCGACACCGTCATGCGGAAGCTCGGGCGCCCGACCGGCCTCATCGCCTACGACACCGAGGCGAATTGCCGGCGCCGGGCCGAGGGCAAGCCGCCCATGCTCAAGATCCTGCGCCCGCGGACCATCGTGTACGGGCTGTTGGTCGCCGGGATCGGCGGCTTCATGCTCACCACGCTCGCGACCCGCAGCTTCACCGGCGTGAACGTCCTGCACGACCGCAACCCGCTCTTCGTCACGCTCTCGGATGGCGGCATCCGCAACGGCTACACGGTCCGGCTCGTCAACAAGCGCCCGTTCGAGCGGGAGCTCGGCCTCGCCGTCGAGGGACTGCCCGGCGCCCGCGCCGAGATCGTCGGCGCGCCGGAGGGTCACCTCGCGGTGCCGGCCGACGCGACGCGGGAGGTCCGCGTGCTCGTCTTCGCGCCGCCCGGCACCACCGGCTCGGTCCCGCTCACCTTCCGCCTCGCCGATCCGGTCTCGGGCGAGACCGCGTCGGCGCAGGACCACTTCAAGGCGCCCTGACGATGCAAGCCGGTTCGACCCTTTCCGCTGCGCCCTTCCGCCTGACCGGACGGCGCGTGCTCCTCATCTTCGTCGGCTTCTTCGGCACCGTCGCGAGCGCCGACGCCGTCCTCGTCACGTCGGCCCTGCGCACCTGGTCGGGCCTGGAGGTGGCCTCGCCCTACCACGCGGGCCAGGTCTACAACGCGGAGCTCGCCCGGTCCCGCGCGCAGGAGGCCCGGGGCTGGCACCTGGAGAGCGCCGTCGCGCGGGCGGGTACGGGCGCGACGGTCAGCGTCTCGCTCCAGGGTCGGGGGGCCGAGCCGCTGGCGGGCAAGGACCTGCGCGCCCGGCTGGAGCGCCCGACCGACGCC
>JAEWKL010000639.1 GCA_023386115.1 Pseudomonadota bacterium | reverse complement strand
GGCCGAGAAGGCGCGCGCCGCCGCGGCGAAATCGCTCGGATCGTCGCCGAGCTCGGCGGCGATCGCGCGGGCCTCCCGCTCCGCCTGCCCCCAGCCCGCCGCGTCGTCGGAGGCCGGCTCGAACAGGATGTGGGAGGCCTCGAACAGGTCCGGCATGCGGAAGCGGTGGCGATTCGCCTCGTAGTACCGCCGACACTCCGCCTCGCCCGCCCGACGCGGCGCGGGAGCGAGATCGAGGGCCGCGCGCACCAGGGCTTCCTCGGCCACTTCCAGCCGACCGGCCGCGTCGCGCTCGGCACCGGCCTCGAGGCCTGCCGCCCGGGCGGCCTGGAGCATCAGCTCGCGCACGACCAGGGCCTGCGCGGCCGCCCTCCAGGCGGCGGCGCCATCTGCGGCGGGATGATGCTGGATCTCGCGGGCGATCGCCTCGGGGGCGATCTCCACGCCATTGACCGAGACCCGGCCACCCTCCGGCGGCGGGACGGGCGGCTTCGCCGCCGAGGCGCAGCCGCAGCCGCTGCCGCAGGCTTTCGGCATGGCAGGGTCCGGGCGGCGGTCGATGATCAGCGTGGTGCTCATTGCGCGCTCTCCGCCTGGGCTCGCCCGATCGAGGCCGCACCGCTGACCGCGCCGGCGAAGGGGTCGTGGACCGCCTGTGCCGGCAAGCGGCGCGAGCGCACGACCTGGTAGCCGGGGCGGAACAGGTACCAGACCGGCGCGCTGAAGACGTGCACGAGCCGGGTGAAGGGGGTGATCAGGAAGATCGTGAGGCCGATGACGATATGCAGCCGGTAGATGAGGGCCGTCTCCAGGAGGAGGTCGGAGGCGCCGGGCTGGAAGGTGACGAGGCCGTGAGCCCATCCCATGAACCGCACCATCTCGCGCCCGTCGAGCGACTGGAACGTCCAGTAGAAGGTGCCGATGCCGACGATCAGTTGCAGCCAGATCAGGCAGAGCACGAGGATGTCGCCGATCGAGGAGCTGCGCCGGATGCGGGGCTCGAACAGGCGGCGATGCAGCAGCAGCGAGCAGCCGATCAGCGCCGCGATGCCGGCAATGCCGCCGATCGTGATGGCCATCAGCTGCTTGGCCGCGTGACTGATGCCGAACCGCTCGAAGATCGCGACCGGAGTGAGCAGGCCGACGAAGTGACCGACCAGGATGACCAGAATGCCCAAGTGGAACAGGTTCGATCCGATGAGCATCTGCTTGCGCCGCAGGAACTGCGAGGATTCGGAGCGCCAGGAATACTGCGCCCGGTCGAAGCGCAGGATGCTGCCGAAGGCCAGGACGGTGACGGCGAGGTAGGGGTACCAGCCGAAGAAGAGGTAGTTGACGGTCTCCCACATGGTCAGCGTCCTTTCACCGGATCCCTGGCATCGCGCTGGGCGGCGCGCAGACGGGTCATCAGCCCGGATGGCGCGGTCGCGTCCCCGATAGGGGCGTTGAAGTCGATCGGAGCGTCCTCCCAGGCGCGGTCGATCTCGTCGGGCGTCGCCGGATCGCGATAATCCGGCAGGTCCTGGACGGCCTCGGGAGCGGGCCGGCGCCTCGCCAGCAGCAGCAGGGCGTGCAGGATCCCGGCATAGTCGCTGCCCCGCTCGGAGAGACGCTGCTCCAGCGCGGCCAGCACGTGGGCCGGCCGGGCCAGCCACTCCTCCGCCTCGTCCTTCGGCAGGACCGAGAGGAATTCGAGGAACATCGGCAGGTAATCGGGAAGTTCGGCCTCCCGCATCATGAAGCCGCGGGCGAGATAGGTCTGCCCGAGATCGAGCATGGCCTGCCCGCGCTGGCGTCCGTCGCCGTGGACATGCTCGAAGAGATGGAGCGAGAGCGCGCGCGAGCCATCGAACAGCGCGCAATACCGCGATTGCAGCTCGAACAGGTCGTCTCGCGCGAAGGCCGCGAAGAGCGGGTCGAGGCGGGCGAGGGCCTCGGGCGGCACTTCCGCCTCCCCGTGCAGGGCGGAGCGGACCGCGCCGATATGGGTCTGGAGCGCCTCGTCCGGATAGGCGAGCAGGGCCGAGAGGGCGCGCAGCGTGTACTTCATAGCGGCACATCCATGAACGGCTTGCGCGGCGTGCGCTTGGCGCCACCGAACAGGTTGGTCTTCGTCGCCCCGTTGGTGGGCTCGTCGAAGGAGAAGCCGGTCGAGCCGCGCAGGTGGTAGGCGTTCTCGTCGACCTCGCGGTGGCTGGTCGGGATGACGTAGCGGTCCTCGTAGGCCGCGAGCGCCATGATCCGATACATCTCCTCGACCTGCTGCGCGGTCAGCCCGACCTCCCGGGCAATCCCCTCGTCGAGGCGTCCGTCGACGGTCTTGGCGCGCATGTAGGCGCGCATGGCCAGCATCCGCCGCAGCGCCGAGACGATCGGCGCCTCCTCGCCGGCGGTGAGCATGTTGGCGAGGTAGCGCATCGGGATGCGCAGGCTCTCGACATCCGGCATCCCGTTCCGGGCCGAGATCTTGCCGGCCTCGGCCGCGGACTGGATCGGCGAGAGCGGCGGCACGTACCAGACCATCGGCAGGGTCCGGTATTCGGGATGGAGCGGGAAGGCGACCCGCCATTCCACCGCCATCTTGTGGACCGGGGACAGGATGGCGGCGTCGAGCCATTCCTCGGGCACCCCGTCGCGAAGCGCCTGACGGCGCACGGCGGGGTCGTTCGGATCGAGGAAGATCGAGAGCTGCGCCTCGTAGAGAGACTTCGGATCCTCGACGGAGGCCGCCTGCTCGATGCGGTCGGCGTCGTAGAGCATGACGCCGAGGTAGCGGATCCGCCCGACGCAGGTCTCCGAGCACACGGTCGGCTGCCCGGCCTCGATGCGCGGGAAGCAGAAGATGCACTTCTCCGATTTTCCCGACGACCAGTTGTAATAGATCTTCTTGTAGGGGCAGCCGGAGACGCACATCCGCCAGCCGCGGCACTTCTCCTGGTCTATCAGGACGATCCCGTCCTCCTCGCGCTTGTAGATCGCGCCCGACGGGCACGAGGCGACGCAGGCCGGATTGAGGCAATGCTCGCACAACCGCGGCAGGTACATCAGGAAGGTTTTTTCGAACTGTCCGTAGATCTCCTTCTCGACCCCTTCGAAATTATAGTCCTGCGAGCGGCGGGAGAACTCGCCGGCGAGGTCGTCCTCCCAGTTGCCCGACCACTCGATCTTGTTCATCACCTCGCCGGTGATGAGCGAGCGCGGCTTGGCCGAGGGCTGCGCCTGGAGCTCGGGGGCCTGCTGCAGCCAGCCGTACTCGAAGGTATAGGGCTCGTAGAAATCGTCGATCTCGGGCAGATCGGGATTGGCGAAGATCTTCGAGAGGACACGCCACTTGGCGCCGATCTTCGGCTCGATGCGCCCGTTGGCCTTGCGGGTCCACCCGCCCTTCCAGCGCTGCTGGTTCTCCCAGTCCTTCGGATAGCCGATGCCGGGTTTCGACTCGACGTTGTTGAACCAGGCGTACTCGACGCCCTCGCGGTTGGTCCAGACGTTCTTGCAGGTGATGGAGCAGGTGTGGCAGCCGATGCACTTGTCGAGGTTGAGCACCATGCCGATCTGCGCGCGAATCCTCATGCGACACTCTCCTTCGCGCTCGTGCCGTGCCCGCCCCAATCGGCGGTCCCTTGCGTGTTGAACGTGTCGTCGACGGCTTTGTCGAACCAGTTGACGTGGTTCATCTTGCGGATGATGACGAACTCGTCGCGATTCGCCCCGACCGTGCCGTAGTAGTTGAAGCCGTAGGCGAGCTGGACGTAGCCGCCGATCATGTGGGTCGGCTTCATGTTGATGCGGGTGATGGAGTTGTGGACGCCGCCGCGCTGGTTGGTGATCTCGGATCCGACCGTGTTCACGAGCTTTTCCTGGGCGTGATACATGATCGCCGAGCCCTCCATGATGCGCTGGGAGACGATCGCCCGGGCGGTCACCGCCCCGTTCACGTTGAAGGCCTCGATCCAGTCGTTGTCCTCGATGCCGGCCTTGCGGGCATCCGCCTCGCTGATCCAGATCGTCGGCCCGCCGCGATTGAGGCTGAGCAGCAGCAGGTTCTCGGTGTAGCTCGAGTGGATCCCCCATTTCTGGTGCGGGGTCAGGATGTTGAGCTGGATCTCGGGATGCCCGTTCGGCAGTCGGCCGGCGACCTGCGCCACGGTCCTGGTGTCGATCGGCGGACGCCAGGTCGCGAAACCCTCGCCGAAGGCCAGCATCCACGGGTGGTCGAGGAAGAGCTGCTGGCGTCCGGTCAGGGTGCGCCACGGGATCAGTTCGTGGACGTTGGTGTAGCCGGCGCTGTAGCAGACCTGCTCGCTCTCGAGCCCCGACCAGATCGGCGAGGAGATGATCTTGCGGGGCTGGGCGACGACGTCGCGGAAGCGGATCTTCTCCTCCTCCTTGCCGGCGGCGAGGTGGGCGTGGTCGCGCCCGGTCGCCTTGCTGAGCGCTTCCCACGCCTTGACGGCGACCTGGCCGTTCGTCTCCGGCGCCAGCATGAGGATCGTCTCGCAGGCGTCGATGTCGGTCAGAACCTTCGGCCGGCCGGCGGCCGGCCCCGTCTCGACGCGGCCGTTCAGGGCGCCGAGCAGGCCGACCTCGTGCTTGGTGTCCCAGTCGAGGCCCTTGCCGCCATTGCCGAGGGCCTCGAGCTTCGGGCCGATCGCCGTGAACCGCGCGTAGGTCGCCGGATAGTCGCGCTCCACCACGGCGATGCTCGCCATGGTCCGGCCCGGCACCGGATCGGTCTCGCCGCGCCCCCAGTCGAGCGGGGCGTAGGGCTGGGCGAGCTCGGCCGCGCTGTCGTGCTGGATCGGGTTCAGGACGATGTCCTTCTCCACGCCCAGTTCGCCCTCGCACAGGCGGGAGAAGGTCTGCGCGATGGTGCGGAAGATGTCCCAGTCGCTGCGCGCCTCCCAGACCGGATCCACCGCCGCCGTCAGCGGGTGGATGAAGGGATGCATGTCCGAGGTGTTGAGGTCGTGCTTCTCGTACCAGGTCGCCGTCGGCAGGACGATGTCGGAGTAGAGGCTCGTCGTCGACATCCGGAAATCGATGTTGACCATCAGGTCGAGCTTGCCCCGCGGCGCCTCCTCGCGCCACGCGACCTCGTCCGGCCGGATCCCCTCCTCCGTCCCGACGACGCCGTGGGACGACCCGACGAGATGCTTGAGGAAGTATTCGTGCCCCTTGCCGCTCGCACCCAGCACGTTGGAGCGCCAGAAGAACATGTTGCGCGGCCAGTTCTGCGGCGCGTCCGGGTCCGCAACAGCGAACCGGACCTTGCCCGACTTCAGCATGCGCGGCAGGGCGACGGCCGGATCCTCACCGCTGGTCGCGAGGGCCCGCGCCAGCGCGAGCGGGTTGACGTCGAGCTGGGGAGCGGAGGGCAGCCATCCCATCCGCACCGCGCGCAGGTTGTAGTCGATCATCGATCCCGACCAGTCGCCGGGGGGCGCCGTCGGCGACAGGATGTCCGGGATGGCGAGGGTATCGTAGCGCCACTGATCGGAATGGGCGTAGAAGAACGACGTCCCGTTGACCTGGCGCGGCGGGCGCACCCAGTCGGAGGCGAAGGCGAGCGGCAGCCAGCCGGTCTGCGGACGCAGCTTCTCCTGCCCGACGTAATGGGCCCAGCCGCCGCCCGACTTGCCGACGCAGCCGCAGAGCACGAGCAGCGCGATGATGGCGCGGTAGCTCATGTCCATATGGTACCAGTGGTTGAGCCCGGCGCCGACGATCGCCATGGCGCGCCCGTTGGTCTTCTCGGCGGTCTCGGCGAATTCCCGCGCCGTCTGCAGGATCGCCTGACGCGGCACGCCGCAGATGCCCTCCGCCCAGGCCGGGCTGAACGGCGCGTCGTCATCGTGGCTCGCGGCGACGTCGCCCCCCCCGAAGCCACGGTCGACGCCGTAATGGGCGCAGAGCAGGTCGAACACGGTGGCGACCAGCGCCTCCCCGTCCTTGAGCGCGAGGCGGCGCAGGGGCACGACGCGGCTCAGGACCTCGGGATGATCGGTCGACACGAAGCTTCCCGGCGCGGTGCCGCCGAAATACGGGAAGGAGACCGGCACCCGCTGGTCCTCGATGCCGTCGAGCGAGAGGCGCAAGGACACGGATGTTCCGGCGCCGTCCTTCTCCTCCAAGTTCCACTTGCCCGGATCGCCCCAGCGGAAGCCCGCCGACCCGCGTGGACAGACGACGCGCCCGTCCTCGCCGAGGGCGACGGTCTTCCAGTCCGGATTCGCCCCCTCCCCCAGGCCGTCGGCGAAATCGGCGGCGCGCAGGAAGCGCTCCGGCATGAGCAGCCCGTCGCGCGCGACGAGCTTCACCAGGAGCGGCATGTCGCTGTAGCGCCGCGCGTAGTCCTGGAAATACGGCACCTGCCGGTCGATGTAGAATTCCTTCAGGACAACGTGGACGAGCGCCAGCGCCAGGGCGGCGTCGGTGCCCTGCTTGGGATGCAGCCACAAATCGGCGAACTTGCAGGCCTCGCTGTAATCGGGCGAGACGACGACGCTCTTGGTGCCCTTGTAGCGGCCTTCCGTGTAGAAATGGGCGTCCGGCGAGCGGGTCTGCGGGATGTTCGATCCCCAGACGAGCAGGAAGCCCGCATTGTACCAGTCGGCGCTCTCCGGAACGTCCGTCTGCTCGCCCCAGGTCTGCGGCGAGGACGGCGGCAGGTCGCAGTACCAGTCGTAGAAGCTCAGGGATGTGGCGCCGATGAGGGACAGGTAGCGCGTGCCCGCCGCGTAGGAGACCATCGACATGGCGGGAATCGGCGAGAAGCCGGCGATCCGGTCCGGGCCGTATTCCTTGATCGTGTGGATGTTGGCCGCCGCGATGATCTCGGCGACCTCGTCCCAGGTCGCGCGCACGAAGCCGCCGCGGCCGCGGCGCGTCACCCAGCCCGCGCGCGTCTCGCCGTCCGAGACGATCCGGCGCCACGCATCGACGGGTCCGAGCGCGGCGCGGGCCTCGCGCCAAGCCTTCAGCATCCGCGCCCGCACCAGCGGATACTTGATGCGGGTTCCCGAATACAGGTACCAGCTGTAGCTCGCACCCCGCGGGCAGCCGCGCGGCTCGTGGTTGGGCAGGTCGGGCCGCGTGCGGGGGTAGTCGGTCTGCTGCGTCTCCCAGGTGACGATCCCGCCCTTGACGTAGATCTTCCAGGAGCAGGAGCCGGTGCAGTTCACGCCGTGGGTGGAGCGGACGATCTTGTCCGAGGCCCAGCGCTTCCGATAGGTGTTCTCCCAGGCGCGCGGCTCGTCCGTGGCGACGCCCCAGCCCTCGGAGAAGGTCTCGCGGCGCTGCCGGAAGAAGGTCAGGCGATCGAGGAAGTGGCTCATGCGCGTCGCTCCGTCGTCCGGAAGAGCCCGCGCGGACCGGTGTAGAAGACCCAGGTCGCCAGGGCGCAGGTGAGGAAGAAGGCGGCGAACCCGTAGAGCGCCGCGTCGGCGCTGCCGGCCACGGCGATCGAGGTGCCGAGGGCCTTCGGGATGTAGAAGCCGCCATAGGCCGCGATGGCCGAGATGAAGCCGGTGATGGCCGCGCTCTCCCACTCCGCCCGGCGCCGGCGCTCCTCTGCGCTCGCGCCCGGCGCCTCGGCATCGACGACCCGCGCGATGATCCCGGGTACCATCTGGAAGGTCGAGGCGTTGCCGATGCCGCTCGCGAGGAAGAGCAGCAGCGTCATGGCGAAGAAGCCCTGGAAGCTGCGGCTGTCGAGCGCGGCGATCAGCAGGAGGGCGAAGACGATCATCGCGACGAAGACCCAGAAGGTCACGCGCTCGCCGCCGAGCCGATCCGACAATCCGCCCGAGAAGGCGCGCGACAGGGCGCCGATCAGCGGGCCGATGAAGGCGTAGTGCAGCGAATCCACCTCGGGGAAGACCAGCCGCGTCAGGAGCGGGAACGCGGCGGACATCCCGATGAAGGTGCCGAAGGTGCCGGTATAGAGCCAGCACATCACCCAGGTGTGGAGGTGGCGGAAGATCACCAGTTGCTCGGTGAAGGAGGCCTTGGCCGAGGCGATGTCGTTCATGCCGAGCCAAGCGGCGACGACGCCGGCCGCGATCAGCGGCACCCAGACGAAGCCGGCATTCTGCAGCCAGAGTGCGGCGCCGTCGGGCGTCGTCTGCGGCGCGCCCGACAGGGTGCCGAAAAGGCTCATCGCGATGACGAAGGGCACGGCGAGCTGCATGACGCTGACGCCGAGATTGCCGATGCCCGAATTGATCGCGAGGGCGCGGCCCTTCTCCGTCCGGGGGAAGAAGAACGAGATGTTGGAGACCGACGACGCGAAGTTGCCGCCGCCGAACCCGCACAGGAGCGCCAACGCCAGGAAGATGAGGTAGGGCGTCTGCGGGTTCTGGACGGCGTAGCCGAGGCCGAAGGCCGGGATGAGCAGCGTGCCGGTCGAGAGGGCCGTCCACAACCGGCCGCCGAAGACAGGCACCAGGAACGAGTAGAAGATGCGCAGGGTCGCGCCGGAGATCCCCGGCGCCGCCGCCAGCCAGAAGAGCTGGTTGGCGGTGAAGTGGAAGCCGGCCGCCGGCAGCCACGCCACGACGATGCTCCAGAGCTGCCAGACCGCGAAGGCGAGCGCGAGGCAGTAGGTCGAGATCCAGAGGTTGCGCCGCGCGATCGCGCGCCCCGTGCTCTTCCAGAAAACCGGGTCCTCCGGCCGCCAGTCGGTCAGGAGATGCGCGTCGGCCGGCCTCGTCTCCGGGACGCGGCGCTCGTCCGGGATGGCGACGTCCCGCACCGCGACGACCGGCGCGGCGGGCCGGATTCCCGCGCGGTAGAGCCGCTGGACCGACACGTGCATCCAGACGAGCGAGGTCGCGACGACGAGGAACAGCAGCGCGAAGCAGGCGGTCCGGACGCCGGTCAGGTCCTCCAGCACGCCGAAGGCGACCGGCAGGAGGAAGCCGCCGAGCCCGCCGATCATCCCGACGAGACCGCCGACGGTGCCGACATCCTGCGGGTAGTAGACCGGCACGTGCTTGTACACCGCGGCCTTGCCGAGGCTCATGAAGAAGCCGAGCACGAACATGACGACCAGGAACGGCGTGAGGCCCAGGCTCGTCGAGAAGCGGATCGGCTCCCGGATCCCCTCGATGACGTAGGTCGTCGGCGGATAGGACAGCATGAATGTGCAGACGACGCCGACGCCGAAGGTCCAGTACAGCACCGCGCGGGCGCCGTAGCGGTCGGACAGGACCCCGCCATAGATGCGGAACAGGCTGGCCGGGACGGAATAGAAGGCGGCCAGCATGCCGGCCGAGGCCAGGGACAGGCCGTAGGTCGCGACCAGGTATTGCGGCAGCCACAAAGCCAGCGCGACGAAGCCGCCGAAGCTGAAGAAATAGTAGAGCGAGAAGCGCCAGACCTGGGGATGGACCAGTACCTTGAACTGATCCAGGAACGGCGCGCGTGACGCCGCTCGACGGGAGGCTTCGGCCGGCTCGTCCCGGGTGAGGAGCAGGAAGAGGAGGGCGGCCACGACGAGGCCCGCCGCCCAGACCTGCGCGACGCCGCGCCAGCCCATCGCGACCATCACGAAGGGGGCGAGGAACTTGGTGACGGCGGCGCCGACATTGCCGGCCCCGAAGATGCCGAGCGCCGTGCCCTGCCGGTCCGGGGAGAAGAAGCGCGAGACGTAAGGCACGCCCACCGAGAAGGTGCCTCCGGCGAGCCCGACGACGAGGCCGGCGAGCAGCATCGCCGGGTAGCTGTCGGCCCAGATCAGCGCGTAGGTCGCGGCCGCGGAGACGACCATGAGGCCCGCGAAGATCCTGCGGCCGCCATAGCGGTCGGACCAGACGCCGAGGAACAGCCGCGACACCGAGCCGGACAGGATCGGCGTGCCGACGAGGAGCCCGAACTGCGTCTCGGACAAGCTCAGCTCGTCCCTGATCCCGATGCCGATGATGGAGAAGATCGTCCAGACCGCGAAGCTCGCCGTGAACGCGGCGGTGCTCGTCCAGAGAACCCGGTCGGCCTGTTCGGCCGTGCCACTCGGCGAGGTGACCAATGTTGCCACAGGCGGTTCTCCGGTTCGACGGATGTCGAAGGGGCGCGTGACGCAGATGGTTCGGACGATGCTCCGCGTGTCGTTTTCGCTGGATTCAGGTATAGGCGCACACCTCCATCCCGGAGGCGTGACGTACGGCGACTTCTCCCCAGATGAGACGGGACAGAAGCAGCAAACCGAACGAAGAAAACGAGCCAACTTGTAGGATTAGTAGCCTATCACCCACTGGTTGTACAGAGCGTCTACAGGAGAAATCGTTCCTTGCGCGACATCGACGAGGCCAAGCCGGTGGATCCGGCGGCTCGTGATCCGTCACGCATCGTCGGGCCGCACGGACGGACGGGCTCGCAGGACCCTGCCGGCCAGGGCGGCAGTGTCGAGCCCGTCGAGGGAGGTGAGGACGAGGTCGGCTCCGGCCGCCCGCAGCCTGGCCTCGTCGCCGAGCCGAGCGATGCCGAGCCGCTCCAGCTCCGCCCGCGCACCCTCTGGGCGAGGCCTGCCCGCGCCCCGCGCCAGGCCCGCTCATGCGGCGAATCCACCGGCACGCCGTCGACGTCGAAGATCGTCGCGCGGAGAGTTCGGGTCATCGGTGTTGGGGTCATTGCTTCTGGAGTCATGGCTTCTGGAGTCATGGCGGTGCTCCTAGCCCTCGGGCGTGCCGCCGGATGGCATCCGCAGCGCCCGGGTGGCCGCCGGCTCCTCCGGCGTGAGGCGCAGGCCCTCCTCGCGGTGCCAGAGCACCAGCTCGCCGCCGGCGAGCAGCCGGTAGGTTGCGGCCGCGTGGCCGATCTCGAGGCGGATCATCCGTCCGCGCACCGTCAGGGCGAAGCTCAGCCTCGTCCAGTCGTCGGGCAGGCACGGGTTGAAGGTCAGGCGCCCGTTCGCGTCGCGCAGGCCGGCGAAGCCGTAGACCAGTGCCAGCCACGTGCCGCCGATCGCCGCGATATGGGCGCCGTGCTTCATGTTCCCGCCGATATCCGACAGGTCCATCGTCAGGGCGAAGTTGAAGTAGCGGATCGCCGTCTGCCGCAACCCGATCTCGTTCGCCACGATACTCTGGATGCAGACCGAGAGCGAGGAATCGTGGGTGGTCAGCGGGTCGTAATAGTCGAAGTTGCGCCGCTTGGCCTCCGGGCTGAACTGGTCGCTCAGCAGGAACATGGCCAGGACGACGTCGGCCTGCTTGATCACCTGCGCGCGGTAGAGGTTCAGCGGGTGGTAGTGCAGGAGGAGCGGATAATGGTCCTCCGGCGTCGCCGCGAAGTCCCAGGTCTCCAGGTCGAGGAAGCTGTCGTCCTGGGGATGGATCCGCAGCCGCTCGTCGTAAGGGATGTACATCCCGTCGGCGGCCGCCTCCCAGAATTCCGGCTCGGCGGGGTCGAGGCCGGTGCGGCGGACGAGGGCGGCGAAGCCGTCGGGGTTGTCGCGCTCCAGGGCCCGGACGGTTCGGGCCGCGTAAAGCAGGTTGTCCCGCGCCATCAGGTTGGTGAAGCAGTTGTTGTTGACCAGCGCCGTGTACTCGTCCGGCCCGGTCACGCCGTTGATGCAGAAGCGGCCACCCATCCGCGGCGAGAAGAAGCCGAGGTCGCACCACAGCCGGGCGGTCTCGACCAGGATCTCGGCGCCGTAACGGCACAGGAAGTCGCTATCGCCGGAGATCTCGACGTATTTGCGCAACGCGTAGGCGATGTCGGCATTGATGTGATACTGCGCCGTCCCGGCGGCGTAGTAGGCGGAAGCCTCCTCGCCGTCGATCGTCCGCCATGGGAAGGTGGCGCCGCGATGCCCGAGCTCGCGGGCCCGGGCTCGCGCCTTGTCCAGCATGGCGGAGCGGACCTCGAGCAGGCTCCGGGCCATCGGTGGGTTCGTGTAGACCAGGAACGGCAGGACGTAGATCTCCGTGTCCCAGAAATAGTGACCCTCGTAGGTCCGCCCGGTCAGGCCCCGGGCCGGAATGCCGTGCCCCTCCGCCCGCTCGGAGGCCTGCATCAGCTGGAACAGGTTCCAGCGCACAGCCTGCTGCGTGCGGGGGTTGGCGGTCTCGACGGTCACGTCGGCCCGCTCCCAGAAGCGGTCGACGTCGTGGCGCTGGCGGGCGAGGATCGCCGGGAAACCGCTCCGGATCGCGCCGTCGAGGCCCCGTCCCACCTGCGCCCGGATCTGCTCGGGGCTCGCCGTGCCCGAATAGCGGTAGCTCAGGAACTTGTGGATGCGGATCGTCCCGCCCGGCGCGAGGACGCCCCGGAAGACGAAGGCCGCGAGGTCGTCGGTGCAGCTCGCCCGCGTCGTCAGCGGGCACCCGGCGGCGACGGCGTGGTCCATGCCGCAGCCGAGCACCAGCTCCGAGCTGCGGGTGCGAAAGGACAGGATGGCCCGCAGGGCGTCGGACCGGGTGCCGGTCGGGTGCAGCACCCGCCCGACGAACCCCTCCGCCAGGCGCGGATCGGTGGTGTCGGCGGCGAGCGGCTGATCGTTCCGGAGCTCGGAGGTGATCGCCACCTCCGCCTCGCCGGATTCCGCCGTGAGCGCGTACTCGATCGCCGCGAGGTCGCGATGCGCGAGGGAGACGAGGCGGCGGGTCCGCAGGTGCAGGAACTTGCCCGACGCCGTCACCCAGCGCACCTCGCGGTCGAGGGTGCCGGTCCGGAAGTCCAGGACCCGCCGGTACGACAGGATCTCGGCCTCGGGGACGAGGAAGGGCTCGCCGTCGACGCACAGCGCCATCGCGATGCCGTCAGGACAATTCAGGAGGCTCTGGCCGCGGGAGGGGAAACCGTAGGCGCGCTCGCCGTAGGAGATCGGGCGGTGCTCGTAGAAGCCGTTGAGATAGGTGCCGGCCTCGGCGACCGGCCTCCCCTCGTCGGCGATCCCGCGCAGGCCCAGATGGCCGTTCGACAGGGCGAACATCGTCTCGGCCTGGCCGGTGAGGTCCCGTGCCAGCCGGTCGTCGAAGCGCACGGCCTCGATCGCCCAGGGGTTCGGGGGGAAGACGTCGTCGGGCGGGATCAGGCGCGGGCGCAGCATCGGTCCTCCGTTCTCCCCCTGGCGGAACCGTTCGATCCGGCGGCGTCGCCGGTGCCGGTTGTCGCAAGGGCCCGCGAGACGCGGGCGAGACTCCGAGATCGCGCGAAGTCGACGACATCCGGGGACGGCGGCGGGTTCGAGCGACGAGATCGTCTGTTCTGCCGGTGCGGATGAAACACCCGGGCCGGCCCAGGCAGAGCGGGGTACGGCGACGGCGGCACGGCCGAATTCGATGCCGCCACAACCAGGAAACGCAGTCAGCGCCGCCCCGGCCCCTGGCATAAAAGGATTTCGCGAAGAATTCTAGCCTCAATCCCATTGACGACGCACAACCATACGGTGTTAACGTATGACGACAGCGCAAATCCTCGTGCCACTTGGCAGAATTCGAGGAAAACATGTCATATGTTAGAGATAAACAGTCGCGCTGTTTACGGCACTTATTCAGCGATGTCGGGGTGACGCGATGTGATCATCCTCGTCGTTCGCATCCTGACGTTCGGCGCCGTATCCCCGGCTGAGGCCTCGCGGCGCAAACCGTGATCCGTCGCCATGATCCATCGCAAGGCGACGGCGTCCGGGATCATCGACGGTCCCGTCATCCGCCGGGTGCGCAGGGCTGTTCAGGCAAGCTGAGGGCGCCGGGGAGAACGCGGACTCCCTCCTCTCCCCGACAGGGCCCGGGTCTACCCGGGATCTGCAGGCGAGGGACGAAGTCGGGCAAGCCCGACGTCTCGCAGGGACAGGAGAAAGCCCGCGTTTTTTGTACTCCGGTCGGTCCTGCAAGACGCGGCCGCAACGAGGAGCACATGACGATGTCGTCTCGCGTGTCGCCGCCCCCGGCCCGGAGACCGGCCGCCGTGACTTTCGGCGCGAGGTCGCGATGAGTGACGCCATCCTGGTCGTGAATGCAGGCAGCTCGTCCATCAAGTTCAAGCTGTACCGCGTCGCGGACGGCGCGCCCGCGGCCCTCCTCACCGGGGCGATGAGCGGCATCGGCAGCCGGCCCGCCCTGATCGTGAAGGACGGGGCCGGCCGGGCCGTGGAGGAGCGCCGCTTCGCCGCCGAGGACGTGCCCGATGCCGCGGCGGCCCAGCACCGTCTCGCCGACTGGCTCCGGCACCACATCGGCGAGACCGCCGTCACGGCGGTCGGCCACCGGGTGGTCCATGGCGGGCCGACCTACGCGGAGCCGGTGCTGGTCGACGACGCGGTGCTGCACCGGCTCGAGAGCTTCATCCCCCTGGCCCCGCTGCATCAGCTCGGCAATCTCGATCCGATCCGCGTCCTGCGCCAGCGCCGGCCCGACCTCCCGCAGGTCGCCTGCTTCGACACCGCCTTCCATCGCGGCCAGCCCGAGCCGTCGGACCGGTTCGCCCTTCCCCGCGCCCTCTACGACGAAGGGGTGCGGCGCTACGGCTTCCACGGCCTGTCCTACGAGTTCGTCGCCGGGCGCCTGCGCGAGATCGCGCCCGCGGTCGCGGGCGGACGGGTGGTGATCGCCCATCTCGGCTCCGGCGCCTCGCTCTGCGCCCTGCGCGACGGGCAGGCCCAGGAGACCACCATGAGCTTCACCGCCCTCGACGGGGTGCCGATGGGGACGCGCTCAGGGACGCTCGACCCCGGGGTCGTGCTCCACCTGATCGAGCACAAGGGCATGAGACCGGCCGAGGTCGGACACATGCTCTACCACGAGAGCGGGCTCGTCGGCCTGTCCGGGCTCAGCAGCGACGTGCGCACGCTGCTGGCGAGCGACCGGCCAGAGGCGGCGCTCGCCCTCGAGGTCTTCTGCCGGCGAGTGGCGCAGGCGGTGGCCGCCCTCGCGGTGACGCTCGGCGGCCTGGACGCCCTCGTCTTCACGGCCGGCATCGGCGAGAACGCCCCGGCGATCCGGGAGCGGATCGTGACAGCCCTGGCCTGGGCCGGGTTGAGCCTGGACGACGAGGCGAACCGCGCCGGGGCCGAGCGGATCGATGCGCCGGGGAGCCGCGCCGAGATCCGGATCGTCCCGACCGACGAGGAGCTGACGATCGCGCGGCACACGTTGCGCCTGCTCGCCCGAACCGCGCCGGCGGCCAGGGCATGAACCGGCCGGCCCGCCTTCGCCTCTGCGCGGTCCTCCTCGCCGGCGCCGCCGCCATCCTGACCGCCGAGGCCGTCCTGGCGCCCCCGCCGGCCTGCGCGGAATCGCGCCTGATGAGCCTGATCAACCGGCTGCGCGGCGCGACGATGCCGGAGGGCATCGCCAAGTCCAACGGCCGCATCGAGGCGACCCAGATCGACGTTGCCGCCAAGTATCCGGGCCGGATAGCCAGTCTCCTCGTCAAGGAGGGCGACGACGTGACCGCCGGCCAGGTCGTCGCCACGATCTCGTCCCCTGAGACCGAGGCGCAGCTGCGCGGCGCCCAGGCCCAGGTGCTGCGGGCCAAGAAGAGCCTGGCGGAGGCCGTGGCCCTGATCGCGCAGCGCCGGAGCATCCTCACCTTCGCCGAGACGGACTTCGCCCGCGGCAAGGAGCTGGTCGGCAAGGGCTACATGACCAAGCAGGTCTTCGACCAGCGCAAGGCCACGGCGGACGCGGCCAAGGCCGGGCTCGACGCCGCCGTGGCGCAAGAAGATCAAGCGAAGTTCGCCGTCGAGAGCGCCCAGGCCGACGTGCAGCGGCTCGAGGCGATGCTGGTCGATCTCGTGTTGCGGGCCCCCCGCGACGGGCGGGTGCAGTACAGGCTGGCGCGGGAGGGCGAGGTGGTGGGGGCCGGCACCCGGATCCTGACGCTCCTCGACCTCAGCGACGTCTACATGACGATCTACCTGCCGGCGGCGCAGGCCGGCCCGCTTGCCCTGAACGACGAGGCCCGCATCATCCTCGATCCGGTGCCGCAATACGTGGTGCCGGCGACGATCAGTTTCGTGGCTGCCGACGCGCAGTTCACGCCGAAGAGCGTCGAGACCGCGGAGGAGCGCGAGAAGCTGACCTTCCGGATCAAGCTCCAGATCGATCCGCAGGTCCTGAAGACCTACCGCAAGCGGGTGAAGACGGGCGTGCGGGGCTTGGGCTTCGTGCGCACCACGCCCGACGTCGCCTGGCCCGCCGACCTCGCGGTGAAGCTGCCATGAAGGAGCTTCCAGGGAACGCGCGCACGCACAAGCCTGCCGCGGACGAGGTTGCCCGGCTCGATCGCGTCGCGCATCGCTACGGCGCGACGGTCGCCCTCGACGACGTGTCCCTGGTGCTGCCGGCCGGGCGCATGGTCGGGGTGATCGGCCCGGACGGGGTCGGCAAGTCGACCCTGCTCGCCCTCGTGGCGGGGGTGCGCCGGATCCAGGCGGGCCGGGTCCACGTCCTCGGCGGCGACATGGCGGACCGGCGCCACCGCGCGCGGCAGGGCGCGCGCATCGCCTACATGCCCCAGGGCCTCGGCCGCAACCTCTACCCGACGCTCAGCGTGTTCGAGAACATCGACTTCCACGGCAGGCTCTTCGGCCAGGGCCGGGAGGAGCGGCGGACGCACATCACCGACCTCCTCAGCGCGACCGGCCTCGACCCGTTCGAGGCGCGGCCGGCCGGCAAGCTGTCGGGCGGCATGAAGCAGAAGCTCAGCCTGTGCTGCGCGCTGATCCACGACCCTGACCTCCTGATCCTCGACGAACCGACCACCGGCGTCGACCCGCTCTCGCGCGGTCAGTTCTGGGACCTGATCGGGTCGATCCGGGCGCGCCGGCCCGGCATGAGCGTCGTCGTGGCGACCGCCTACATGGACAAGGCCGCGCGCTTCGAGTGGCTGGTGGCCATGGATGACGGCCGGGTCATCGCCGCCGGAACGCCTGCCGACCTGCTCGCCCGGACGGGCCGGCCGGACATGGAGGCGGCCTTCATCGCCCTCCTGCCGCCCGAGAAGCAGGCCCGCCACGCGCCCGTGGCGCTGCGGCCCCGCCCGGCCGGCCACGATGCGGTGCCGGCAATCGAGGCCGAGCACCTGACGCGGCGCTTCGGGAGTTTCACGGCGGTCGACGACGTCAGCTTCCGCATCGCCCGCGGCGAGATCTTCGGCTTCCTCGGCTCGAACGGCTGCGGCAAGTCCACCACGATGAAGATGCTCACCGGGCTCCTGCCGGCCACGTCGGGGACCGCGCGGCTGTTCGGCCGGCCGGTCGGCGGCAGCGACGGGGAGACGCGCCGCAACGTCGGCTACATGTCGCAGGCCTTCTCGCTCTACGGCGAGCTGACGGTGCTGCAGAACCTCTGGCTGCACGCCGAGCTCTACCACCTGCCGCCCCACGACCGGCCGGTGCGGATCGCCGAGCTGCTCGCGCGCTACGACCTGGAGGCCGTCAAGGATGCGCGGCCCGACAGCCTCCCCCTCGGGATCAAGCAGCGGCTGCAACTGGCGGTGGCCGTGCTGCACCGGCCGGCCATGCTGATCCTCGACGAGCCGACCTCGGGCGTCGACCCGATCGCCCGCGACGCCTTCTGGCGGACGCTGATCGACCTCTCGCGCGACGAGGGCGTCACCATCTTCCTGTCGACCCACTTCATGAACGAGGCGGAGCGCTGCGACCGCATCTCGCTGATGCATGCCGGCAGGGTGCTGGCCGTCGGCGCGCCCGCCGACCTCGTGCGCGAGCGTGGCAGCGCCTCGCTGGAGGAGTGCTTCATCGGCTATCTCGCCGAGGCCGCCGGCCTCGCGCCCCGCCCACAGGCGGAGGCCCCCGCCGTCCCGCCGAGCCAAGCCTTGCCGGGTGACGTCTCGCCGGGTGACGTCTCGCCGGGTGGCGTCTCGCCGGGCGGAATTTCGCCCGGCTGCGTGCTGCCCGTCCGCCGCTTCGATCCGCGCCGCCTCTGGGCTTATGCGCGGCGCGAGGCGATGGAACTCCTGCGCGATCCCATCCGCATCGCCTTCGCCTTCGTCGGGCCGATCCTGCTGATGATCGCCTTCGGCTACGGGATCTCGTTCGACGTCGAGCGGCTGCGCTTCTCCGCCTTCGACCAGGACGACAGCCCGGAGAGCCGGCAGCTGGTCGAGGCCTTCACCAGTTCGCGCTACTTCAGCGAGCAGCCGCCGATCCGCTCGGCGGCGGAGCGCGACGAGCGCTTCCGCAGCGGCCAGGTCCAGGTCGCCCTCGAGATCCCGCCCCGCTTCGGCCTCGACCTCCAGGCCGCCCGGGTGCCGGAGGTCGCCGTCTGGCTCGACGGGGCGATGCCGTTCCGCGCCGAGACCAGCCGGGGCTACGTGACCCGGCTGGCGACACAGTACGGCCAGCAGCTGGTCGTGGAGCGCCAGGGGATCGCGGCCTCCGGCCAGACCGTGAGCGTGGAGACGCGCTTCCTCTACAACCAGGCCTTCCGCAGCGTGAACGCGATGGTGCCGAGCGTCATGATGCTGCTCCTGATCCTGATCCCCGCCATCATGTCGGCGATCGCGGTGGTCCGCGAGAAGGAGACCGGGTCGATCGCCAATTTCCGCTCGACGCCGGTGACCAAGTTCGAGTTCCTGGTCGGCAAGCAGCTGCCCTACATCGTGATCGCGATGATCGCCTTCGGGCTCCTGGTCGTGGTCGCACGGCTCGTCTTCGGCGTGCCGGTGAAGGGGTCGTTTCCCGCCCTCGCCCTCGGCACGCTGCTCTACGTCGCGGCGACCACCGGCTTCGGCCAGTTCATCTCGACCTTCATGAAGACGCAGGTCGCGGCGGTCTTCGCCACCGCGCTCCTGTCGGTCATCCCGGCGGTCAACTTCTCCGGGCTGATCGTCCCGATCTCGTCGCTCACCGGCAGCGCGCGGCTGATCGGGCTCTCGCTGCCCCCGGCCTGGTACCAGCCGGTGACGGCCGGCACCTTCACCAAGGGCCTGCCCTTCTCCGCGCTCGGGCTGAACCTCGTGGTGCTGGCGGGCTTCGCCCTCCTGTTCCTGGTCCTGTCGCAGATCCTCCTGCGCAAGCAGGAGGCGTGAGATGGCCGGAACCCTGCCCGCCGCACCCGCCGGCCTCGCCACCCATGCGGCCAACGTCCTGCGCCTCGTCGTCAAGGAACTCTACAGCATCCGGGCCGACCCGATCATGCTGTTCCTGGTCGTCTACTCCTTCTCGGTCGCCGTCCACACGGTCGCCTCCGGTGCCTCGACCGAGGTGCGCAACGTGACCATCGGGGTGGTCGACGAGGACCGCTCAGACCTCTCGCGCCAGATCGTCAGCGCGTTCGTGCCGCCGCTGTTCAGGCAAGTCGTGCCGATCACCCCGGCCGAGATCGACCCCGCCATGGATAGCGGCCGCCTGGTCTTCGTGATCGACCTGCCGCCGCGCCTCCAGCAGGACGTGCTGTCGGCCCACCCGACCTCGATCCAGGTCGACGTGGACGCCACCGCCATGACCCAGGCCGGCAACGGCTCGGTCTACATCCAGACCATCATCGCCCAGGAGGTCGCCGCCTTCGCGGCCCGCAGCGACCTCTCGGCCGCTTCCCCGGTGCGGGTGGTGACCCGGGCCAAGTTCAACCCGAACCTCCAGACCAGCTGGTTCACCTCGGTGATGCAGGTGATCAACAACATCACCCTGCTCACGGTGATCCTGACGGGAGCCGCGCTGATCCGCGAGCGCGAGCAGGGCACGGTGGAGCACCTCCTGGTGATGCCGCTCGTCCCCGTCGAGATCATGCTCGCGAAGGTCGTCGCCAACGGGCTCGTGATCCTGGTGGCGGCGGGGCTCTCCCTGGTCCTGGTGGTGGAGGGGTGGCTCGGCGTGCCGATCGCCGGGTCCATCGCCCTGTTCCTGCTCGGGGCCGGCCTCTACGCCCTCGCGGTGGCGGCGCTCGGCATCCTGCTCGGCACCGTCGCGACCTCGATGGGGCAGTTCGGCCTCCTGGTGATCCCGATCCTGCTCCTGATGCAGCTGCTCTCGGGCAGCAGCACGCCGATGGAGAGCATGCCGGGCTGGCTGCAGATCGTCGTGCAGGTGGTGAGCCCGACGCCGCACTTCGTCGCCCTCGCGCAGGCCGTGCTCTATCGCGGCGCCGGCCTGGCGATCGTCTGGCCGCAGCTCCTCGCCCTCGCAGGCCTGGGCGGCGTCTACTTCGCCGTCGCTCTCGTCCGCTTCCGCCGCGTGATCTTCGGGGATTGATCCCCGCCGCGCGCTCCGGCGCCGCCGGGGCGGCGCCCCTCCCCGCCCCGCCCACCAGAAGGAGAGACCCCTTGATCGAGCCGACGCATCCGCGCCCCGCCCCGCTCGGGGGCGAAGAGCTCGCCCTGATCGACCGCTACTGGCGGGCGGCGAACTACCTCTCGGTCGGCCAGATCTACCTGCTCGACAATCCGCTCCTGCGCGAGCCCTTGCGGCCGCAGCACATCAAGGCGCGGCTCCTCGGCCACTGGGGCACCACGCCGGGCCTCAACTTCGTCTACGTGCACCTCAACCGCCTCATCAAGGCCCGCGACCTCGACGTGATCTACGTCTGCGGCCCCGGCCATGGCGGCCCCGGCATCGTCGCCAACACCTACCTGGAGGGCACCTACAGCGAGATCTATCCCGACATCGCGCAGGATCGGGAGGGGATGCGCCGGCTGTTCCGGCAATTCTCGTTTCCGGGCGGCATCCCGAGCCACGTCGCGCCGGAGACGCCCGGCTCGATCCACGAGGGCGGCGAGCTCGGCTACGCCCTCGTCCACGCCTTCGGGGCGGTCCTCGACAATCCCGGCCTGATCGCCGCCTGCGTGGTCGGCGACGGCGAGGCCGAGACCGGGCCGCTCGCCGCCTCCTGGCAATCGGCCGCGTTCCTGAGCCCGGTCACGGACGGCGCGGTGCTGCCGATCCTGCACCTCAACGGCTACAAGATCGCCAATCCCACGGTGCTCGGCCGGATGCCGGACGACGCGCTCGCGACCCTGTTCACGGGCCTGGGCTACGAGCCCTTCTTCGTCGTCGGCGACGAGCCCGAGGCGATGCACCGGCTGATGGCCGCGACCCTCGACCGGGCCGTGGACCGCATCAAGGCCATCCAGGACGCGGCGCGGTCGGGCGGCCCGGACGGCACCCGCCCGCGCTGGCCGATGATCGTTCTGCGCAGCCCCAAGGGCTGGACCGGGCCCAAGATCGTCGACGGCAAGAAGGTGGAGGGGTTCTGGCGCGCCCACCAGGTGCCAGTCGGCACCGCCCGGACCGACGAGGGCCACCGCCGGATCCTCGAGGACTGGATGCGGTCCTACGCCCCAGAGACCCTGTTCGACGAGACCGGGCGCCTGCGGCCCGAGCTCGCCGCCCTGGCGCCCGAGGGCCACCGGCGCATGGGCGCCAATCCCCACGCCAATGGCGGGCTCCTGCGCCGCGAGCTGACGCTCCCCCGCTGGCAGGACCACGCGCTGCCGGTCACTGCGCCCGGCCGGGAGACCGGCGAGGCGACGCGCGTGCTCGGGCGCTACCTGCGCGACGTGACCGCCCTGAACGCCGAGGCGCGCAACTTCCGCATCATGGGCCCGGACGAGACCGCCTCCAACCGGCTCGACGCCGTGTTCGAGGTGACCGACCGGGTGTGGATGGAGGAGATCGAGCCCTACGACGTCGGCCTTGCCCGCGAGGGCCGGGTCATGGAGGTCTTAAGCGAGCATCTCTGCCAGGGCTGGCTCGAAGGCTATTTGCTGACCGGCCGCCACGGCCTGTTCTCCTGCTACGAGGCGTTCATCCACATCGTCGATTCGATGTTCAACCAGCACGCCAAGTGGCTGAAGGTCTCGCGCGGTCTCGGCTGGCGGCGGCCGATCTCGTCGCTCAACTACCTCCTGACCTCCCATGTCTGGCGTCAGGACCATAACGGCTTCAGTCACCAGGATCCCGGCTTCATCGACCTCGTCGCCAACAAGAAATCCGACATCGTCCGCGTCTACCTGCCGCCGGACGCCAACACGCTGCTCTGGGTCGGCGACCACTGCCTCAGGACCTACGACCGCATCAACGTGATCGTCGCCGGCAAGCAGCCGCAGCCGCAATGGCTCACAGCCGAGGAGGCCGGTCTCCATTGCGAGGCGGGCATCGGCATCTGGCACTGGGCCGGGACGGACGAGATCGGCCTCGAACCCGACGTGGTGATGGCCTGCGCCGGCGACGTCCCGACCCTCGAGACCCTGGCGGCGGTCGACCTCCTGAAGCAGGCCGTTCCCGGCCTGCGCATCCGCGTCGTCAACGTCGTCGACCTGATGACCCTGCAATCGAAGGAGGACCACCCGCACGGGTTGACGGATGCCGAGTTCGACGGCCTCTTCACCCGGGACAAGCCGGTGATCTTCGCCTATCACGGCTATCCCTACCTGATCCACCGGCTGACCTACCGGCGCGCCAACCACGCCAACATGCATGTGCGGGGCTTCATCGAGGAGGGCACCACCACGACGCCGTTCGACATGGTGGTGCTGAACGAGCTCGACCGCTTCCACCTCGCCATCGAGGCGATCGACCGGGTGCCGGGCCTGCTCACGCGGGCGGCGCAGGCCAAGCAGGGTTTTCGCGACCGGCTGACCGCCCACAAGCTCCACATCCGCGAGCACGGCGAGGACCTGCCCGAGATCCAGGGCTGGACATGGCCCACCGAGACCCGCCGCACGGCCGGGACCCGGCCCGAGGCCTGACGACGGGCACGGGACGGGATCACGCCGTCGACGGTCTTCGCCCGCATGCTGGACCATGCCGACGCGACCGTCGATCAAGTGAGCTCGCGGGACTTGCACATTCGCGGGACTTGGAAGCGCGACTGGGGGCTTGGGGGCCGCGAGTCCCCGCCGGGCGGCGGATTCCGCTTGCGCTGGATCAATGCGCGGGCCCCGACGCTCCCCGACCTTCGTGCCCGGGAGGGGCATGCCGGACCATCCGGGCCCGGGTTCGCCGCCAGGCGGCGCCTTCCCTGAGGAGGCGGCATGCTGGTCGAGACGAGCGCGAGGGACGACGAGACGCCGGCACCGACCTGCCGCCACACGCGGGCGGAGGACGGCTGCGCGGAGTGCAAGGTGCGCCCGATCAGCGTCTGCTCCGTGCTGACGCTGACCGAGCTCGACGAGCTGGAAACGCTCGGCCAGCACCTGTCCCTCGACAAGGGACAGACCCTGTTCGGCCAGGGCGAGCCGGCGGGCGCGGTCTACACCGTGATCGACGGGACCTTGCGCCTCTCCCGTCTCCTTCCGGATGGAAGGCGCCAGGTCATGGGATTCGCGCTGCCGGGCGACTTCCTGGGTCTCGCCTTGCAGGACGTGTGCTCCGTCTCGGCCGAGGCGCTCGGCCCGGTGCGGACCTGCCGCTTCGCCCGCAAGGACTTCGACGCTCTGGTCAAGGCCAAGCCGCACCTGCTCCGGAGCCTGCACGAGCGGGCCGGCCACGAGCTGGCGCTGGCGCAGGAGCAGATGCTGCTTCTCGGGCGCCGCACCGCCGAGGAAAAGGTCGCCGCCTTCCTGCTCGGCCAGCGCGACCGCCACGCGCGGACCGGCCGCAGCTCCGTCACGGTCGAGCTGCCGATGGGCCGCCAGGACATGGCGGATCATCTCGGGCTGACCATCGAGACCGTCAGCCGCATGCTGACCCGCCTCGATCGCGCCCACACCATCCTGATCGTGCCCGGCGGCGTGCGCCTGGTGGACGTGGAGCGCCTGGAACAGCTCGCCGCGACCTGACGCGCTCGACGCCGCGGGCCTTTGCCCTTGCCGTTGCCCTTGCCGCGGCCCCGTTGCGGGACCGAGGCCGGGCCCGGCCCGTCAATGGCTCATCAGGCAGCAGAGGGGCGAGGCCTGGAGGACGCTCCGGGTCATCCCTCCCAGGAGCCATTCGCGCGGGCGGGAATGGCCGTAGGCGCCCATCACCACGAGGTCGGCATCGTGGCGCCCGGCGAAGCGGATGATCGCGTCGGCGATGTCGCCGGCGGCCGCCTCGAGCCGGTGCGTGGTGACGTGCGCGCCATGGCGGGCGAGGAACCCGGAGACCTCCTCGGCCCCCTCGAGGCGCGCCTCCCGGCCCGCGCTCACGACGAAGACCTGATCGGCGCGCGTGACGAAAGGCAGGGCGGCCGTCACCGCGCGGCGCGCCTCGGGCCCGTCCTTCCAGGCGACGACGATGCGGGCGGCCTCGAGACGGTCGACCACCGGCGGCACGACCAGCACCGGGCGGCCGACCTCCATCAGTACGGCGCCGGGTGCGGCGCCCATGGCGTCCGCGCCGTCCTGCCGCGGGTCGCGCCCGAGCACGACGAGGTCGGCGCCGCGCGCCTGCTGGACCAGGTACGCCTCGGGGTCGGCCTCCGCCTGCCGCCACTCCCGGCGCAGGGCCGCGCCGCCGTTGCGCTCGAAGACGTCCCGTGCCCGCGCCAGCGCGTCGACCAGCGCCGCCCGGTCCTTCGCGTAGGTCTCCTGCGCCGTCACGATGTCGCCGACGGGAGCCGGCGCGTCGATCGTGCGGGCGGCGAGGCCCGTGAGGCCGGCCTCGAACCGGTCGGCGAGATCGGCCGCGAGGCGGACGCGGTCCGCGGCCGACCGTCCGAGGTCGAGAGACACCATGATGCTGGCGATGGACATGGGAGATCCCGGGATCGGAGGCATGATCGTCCCGGGAAGTGTGCGAGGGAGGGCCGGCCCGGCCTTGATCCATCTCAAACCCCGATTCCCGCCGGGGATGGCGGCGGGCAGCCGCGGCCTCGACCCGGCCGACCTCGACCCGCGCGACGGCATCGGGGCGCTCGGCTTCCTCAACGCCATGCGCGACCTGAAGGAGGTCACGACCAAGGGGGCATGCGCCATGACCTCGCCCTTCCCTCGAGCCACGATAGCGTTGGCGCTGGCCTTCGCGGCAGCGCTCCCGGCGACCGCCCGCGAGTTGCGCGTCTGCGCCGATCCAACAAGCTGCCGTTCTCGAACCACGCCGGCGAGGGATTCGAGAACCGCATCCTCGCCAGCGACCTCGGCGCCGCGGTGAGCGACAACGATGCCGCCCAGGACGCGGACGGGTCGTCACCGATGCCTCGGCAATGGCGATCCTGCGCCGCAGTTCCTCGTCGCCCTCGCCCGGTTCGGTGGAGGGGGGGCTGCACCCGTTTGGCTTGGCGGATCTCCCGATCCGCCTGCATCACTTGTCCGCATTGCGGCGCCAGCCCCAACGATACGGCGGGCCGCCTTCCTTTGGCGGCACCACACTCGCCAAACATACCTCATTTGGAGGTGTGCCCCGACCTGCTGCCTCTGTAGTGCTCTGTTTGCGCAGCGCTTGCCATGATTATTCTTGCCTGTATTATCTCAGTAACCCCGTCTCCTACTTCGGGACTGATCAGCTACGCTTCGCTCTTCGTGCCAGGGATTGAGCATACGCCTCACCCGTTCAGGCCTGCCCGATCTCATCCAAGGTAATGCTGTCCAGAGGCTGCCGAGCATGAACACCAATCGCGATGACTTCTTCACCCGCGCGCGGAGTCTGTTCGGAGGGCGCTTCAGCCAGTCCCAGGTCGATGGCCTGACCGCCATTCTCGACGGGTGGGACGAGCGGATGCCGAACGGCGATATGCGTTGGCTGGCCTATATGCTGGCAACGGCCTTCCATGAAACCGCCCGCACCATGCAGCCTGTGAAGGAAGCCTATTGGCTCAGCGAGAATTGGCGGAAAGCCAACTTGCGCTACTATCCTTACTACGGTCGCGGCTATGTCCAACTCACATGGAAAAACAATTACAGTCGCGCGAGCGCCTATGTCGGCGCTGATCTTGCCGCCAAACCCGACCTGGCGTTGAGGCCCGATATCGCCGCAGTCGTCATGTTCGCCGGAATGGTCGAAGGCTGGTTTCGTGGCGACTCGCGGGGCCGACACACGCTTTCGCGTTACTTCAACGTTCGAGTGGATGACCCTGTGGGTGCACGGGATATCATCAACGGGCGAGAGGTAAAAACGATCGGCGGCAGGAAGGTTCTCCTCGCATCGGTTATCGCCGGCTATCACGAAGCCTTCTTGAGTGCTCTCTCGCCTGCGCGGGCACCGGCTTTCGCCACCAGAGCGGCAGGCCTCCCAACGCCTGCGACCGAGATGGCGCGGAATGCTCCGCCGCCGGAACAGGGGGCTCCGACGGAGTATCTCGATCGTTACGCCGACCTGCGCCACCCAGGAGCGCCTGTCGACGCTGTCACCGACCATGACGCAGCCTCCTTCCATATGGCGGCGGCTTATGGGGATGTTGAAGGGGTCAATGGCAGCATATCCGATGCGGTCGCGCCGGATTCCCACGATCTCGTCCGCTACACCGTGGAACTTGTCAGCGCCTACATCAGCCACAGAGACCTGAAACCCGAACACGTTCCGACATTCATCGCGAGCGTCCATGCAGCCCTGCGGGGCCTCGTCGACGAGGACTCAGAGACGAGCGTCGCAGACGAGGACCTCGACGGTCCTGTTGGCCTGGAGGTGGGCATGGACGACGGCGGCCTCGGACAGTTCAGTCAGGGCTTCGATACGCTCGCTGCCGAGGAGAGTGCCAGGGCAGACATCACAGGATCGCACAAGAGGGTGGGCAAGCGAAGTCGTCATTTAAGAGGCAGAACGGCGCACGCATCAGTCATGCCGGGAGAGGATGATGCGCGCGATCCCCAACAGCTGGACGCTTGATTGTAATACGAGGCGGACACCCTGTTGTCGGAGCGTCGCCGGATCCATCCTAAGATACCTTGATCGGAACTGCTCTCATATTTGCGTTGCAAAATGTGACAGTTTCGTAAGGTCAGTGCATTTCGTCGCCGACAACGCTTCGATGGGCGATGGACTGGACGCTGTCGCATGATGGACACCAACCCTGAATCGATTGGCATCGTCGTGTGTTGCATGGCCGGATCACATGAGACCCTTTTATACCCTCGCGCCTTGGCATCGACACGTCGCTGCCAAGGTGTCCGGCGCCTCGGCGCCGACGCCCGGTCGAGCTTAGCCGGCGCCTTCGAATGAATCCGTTCGAAGGCGCCGGCGGCATGATCGTGATCACGCCGAAAACGGTGCTCGAGCACGACGATGTCGAATGTGCGCTCGAAAAGCAACAAGACGCCGAGTGGGATCCGCTGGTTCTGCCATGAAATCCAAGCTTGTCGAAAGACGATTTTGGCACACGGTTCCGACGCCTATTTCGGCTTTCACATCTGCTCCTCGCAGGCTGGAGGTCGCCCAAGGGCATCTTAGGGTCGGGACTGCTTACGTGAACATGGCCGTCATCGTGGTACCGAATGCCATCTTTCCCGATGGGAATGTCTTGACACCGGCTTGCGGCGGCGAGGCCCTGCTGAACTGAAGCATCCCCTGCCCCGGCAAGGGGCAGGCCTGCGTGACGATCGGCAGCCAACAACTCGAAGGATGCGGTCTTACCCTGGCGGACGAACAGGACGGTGAGGAGGCGGCACCTGCTCAGGACATGCATGTGTCTTGCAACGCGGTTCCCGTTTCTCTCGACGGATCACCGGCATTCGACCGGGACCGGGACGGGTCAGACTGAACGGGAACGCCGGTCGGTTCCGGCAGGGTTCCCGCAACGATATGACGGTCAATAGAGCGCATCCAGGAGGAGATCACATGGCACAGAGCTATTCTCTTCATCTTGGTCTCAATTCCGTGGATCCGGCCCACTACCAGGGATGGGATGGTCAGCTGCGTGCCTGCGAGGCGGACGCCAACGACATGGCGGCGATCGCCCGCTCCCTCAACTATGGGCAAACGACGGTGCTGCTCACCCGGGACGCGACGGCGCGGCGGGTCATCGACACAGTGGTGCAGCTCTCTCGCACGCTCCGCCCCGGCGACCTGCTCCTGCTCACCTATTCGGGCCATGGCGGGCAGGTCCCGGACATCGCTGGGGGTGATGAACCCGACGGGCGTGACGAGACCTGGTGCCTGTACGACCGGCAGTTGCTGGACGACGAAATCTACCGCCTGATCGGGCTGTTCCAGCCGGGGGTGCGCATCATGGCGCTGTCGGACAGTTGCCACAGCGGCTCCGTGCTGCGTGAGCAACGAGAGGCCGGCCTTCCGTCCGCACTCGATATGGCCCGTCGCGCGGCCGATGTCGCCGGTCTCGACCCGGACGACGCACAGACCCTGCGCGAGGGCGTCGGACGCGCGGCGCCCTTTGAGATCACGCGTGATGCCTACAGGCAGCACGCGGATCTCTACCGCGCCATCCAGGCCGCTGCGACCGGGGCCAAGCAGGCCGCTCCCCAGGCCGAAGCGATTCTGATCTCGGGCTGCCAGGACAACCAGGTCTCGCTCGATGGCGTCCGCAACGGCTTGTTCACCGCGAACCTCAAGCGGGTGTGGGGCGACGGCCGGTTCACCGGCGGTTACCCGCTGTTCCACCGGCGCATCGCCAGCCGCATGCCGCCCAGCCAGACGCCGAACCTGTTCCGTATCGGCGCGATCAGCACGGCCTTCCTGAACCAGACGCCGTTCAAGGCCTGAACCGACGCCGTCCGTCGCATCGATACAGGGCGACTTTCCATGTCAGGCGGTGAGGCCATGCGGCAACTCGCGGTTCCGGGCTCGCCCGATCTCCTGGCCAAGGCGCAGCCTCCGGTGACCGGTCAGGCTGCCGCGGCGCTGGCCGATGCCGGCGTCCGTGTCGATGTCGAGCACGCGTTCCGCAGCGAGGCGACGCGGGCGGCGACGCCGGTCGCGGTCCCGGCGGTCGCCGACGACGCCGTGGTCGAGATCGCACTCGACGGCGGCGCCGTGTTCTATGCGCGCGTCGACGACCTCCCCGAGCGGCTGAGGCTGCCGCAGGCGCGTGGCGCCTCCGGCGAGGCCGCCGTGATCGACCTGCCCGCGGCCTTGCCGCTCGGCGAGCGCGAGCGCGGCCTCGGGGACTGGGCCATCCGGGCCCTCCGCATCCTCGGCCTGGAGGCCGTGGGCCCGGACGGATCAGGCCGGCTCGCCCAGGGGACGGCCCGGCGGATCGCGGAAGCGCTCGAGAGGCGCCAGATCCCCGAGCCCGGACTGAAGCGGTGGCAGGGGCGCGAGCTGATCGGCCTCGGCGACGGCCTGCAGCCGACCGGCAAGCCGTGGCTGGTGTTTCTCCACGGGACGGCTTCCTCCACCCAGGGCAGCTTCGGCGGTCTGGCCGAGCGCGGCACGGAGTGGCGGCAGCTCGCTGCCGTCTACGGCGATCGCATCCTCGCCCTGGAACATCGCACCCTCACGGTCAGCCCGATCCAGAACGCCATCGACGCCTTGGAGGCACTGCCCGCGGACGCGGTGCTGCACCTCGTCAGCCACAGCCGGGGTGGGCTGGTCGGAGAGCTGCTGTGCCGGGGCGGGCTCGTGGACAGGCCGGCCGATTTCCGGCCCGAGGAGCTGGCTGGCTTCGACGAGGGGAGCCGGGCCGCCCTCCAGCGTCTCGGCGACCTGCTCCGCGACAAGAAGCCCGTCGTCGAGAGGTTCGTGCGCGTCGCCTGCCCGGCGCGAGGGACGATCCTCGCCTCCGACCGCCTCGACCTCTGGCTCAACCTCGCGCTGAATGCGCTCGGCCTGGCCATCGATCTCGCACCGGCCCCTGTCCTCAGCGAAGCGTACGGGTTCCTCAAGGCCCTGACGATCGCGGTGGTCAAGGAGAGGGCCGACCCGGCCACCCTGCCCGGGCTGGAGGCCATGATCCCCGGACGACCGCTGGTCGGCTTGCTGAATCGGGTCGGGACCACGACGGAAGCCGACCTCTCGGTGATCGAGGGTGACATCGAGGGCGCGGGGATCCTGGGCCGTCTGAAGGTCTTCGCGACCGACGCTTTCTATCGTGAAGATCACGACCTGGTCGTGAATACGAGCGCGATGAGCGGGGGCATGGCGCGGCCCGCGGGCAGGGCCCGCGTGTTCTCCGACAAGGGCTCCCGGGTGAACCACTTCGCCTACTTCCGCAATGCGCGGACCGCCGAGCTGGTCGTGCGCGGGGTGCTGCGCAAGGAGGGCGATCTCGGCGGCTTCGCGCCGCTCAAGCCCTCGGACGACCGCCCCATGCCCCTCGTCTCCGCCAGGCGGGACGGCGTACCGCGGCCGATGGTCTTCGTGCTCCCCGGGATCATGGGCAGCCATCTGAGCATCCATGGCCAGCGGATCTGGCTGGATGTGCCGCAGCTCGCTCTGGGGGGCACGGGCCGGCTCCGGGTCGGCGCGGCCGACGTGACGCCGGGCTCACCCATCGGGCTCTACTACTCCGAGCTGTGCGAGCACCTGGCGCTTACGCATGAGGTGCGGCCCTGGTCGTATGACTGGCGCCTCTCCGTGCGGAGCACGGGCCAGCAGCTGGCGCACGCGCTCCGGGACGCGCTTGCGGCCACGGACCGGCCGATCTGCATCGTGGCCCATTCCCTCGGTGGGCTGGTGGCGCGGTCCGCGCTCCGGGACGACGGGCTCTGGCAGCAGTTCCGCGACCGCGGCGGCTCCCGGCTGGTGATGCTGGGGACGCCCAACGGCGGCTCGCACAGCATTCCGCTCATGCTGCTCGGCCGGGACCGGACCCTTCAAGCGCTCGCCATGCTCGACGTGACGGCGAGCCGACGCGAGATCCTCGACGTCGTGAGCCGGTTTCCGGCCATGCTCGAGATGTTGCCGGACGACCCCGAGCTCAACCTCTTCACCGCCGCGGGCTGGTCCCGCCTCGCGGATCTCGACCCCGATCGGGCGGCCTGGGCGCAACCCGACCAAGCCGACCTGGCCAACGCAAGGGCCGTCCGCGACGACCTCGCGGCCGGGCCGTTCGATCCCGAGCGCATGGTCTACATCGCCGGCCAGGCTCCGACCCCCGAGCGCCTGCTGATCGCTCCCGGCCCGACGGGAGGGCAGCAGGTGCTGTTCGGGATGACGGCCGAGGGAGACGGGCGCGTGCCCTGGCGCACGGGGATCCTGCCGGGCATGAGGGCGTGGTATGCCCCGGCGGCGCACGGCGACCTCCCGCGCTACCGGCCGGGCTTCGCGGCCATCACCGACCTGCTCGTGCAGGGCACGACCAACCGTCTCCTGGCGCGGCCGTCCGGCCTGCGGGGAGCCGCCACGGTGCGGCCGGTGCTGCGGGACCTCTCGACGATCCATCCGGATTTCGAGGAGATGGCCGCCGCCGCGATGGGCGGGACCCGCGTTGCGCCCGTTGCGCCGGCCACGCCGCGGGTGCGCGTCGTCGTCATCCACGGCCACGTGGCCATGGCGGACCATCCGGTGATGGTCGGGCACTACGAGGGCGACACGATCGCGGGCCCCGAACGCGCGCTGGACCTGCTCCTGGACGGCCGCCTGACGCGCCGGCGGCACCTCAGGCTGTACCCGGGGCGACGGGGGACGTCCGAGGTGATGCTCGACCGCACGCGGCGTCCCCAGGGCGCCGTCGTGCTCGGCCTGGGGACGCCCGGCGAGCTGACCGGGGCTCTCCTGGAGGAGATCTACCTGGGCGGCTTCCTGCGCTACGCCGCGGCCGAGGAGGAGGAGTGGTGCGCGCAGGGCCAGCGTCAGGCGCGCCGGCTGTGCCTGTCGACCGTCCTCGTCGGCGGCGGCGAGGGCGGGCTTTCGGTCCGCGAGTCGCTTCGCGCGCTGCTCGTCGGGCTGCAGCGGGCGCAGCCCCTGCTCCCGGAGGGGCAGCGCTATGTCGAGCTGCAGGTCGTGGACTTCCTCGAGCACCGCGCCATCGAGATCTGGCACGAGCTCGATCGCCTCAGCAGTCACCGCGGGCCAGCCTCGCGCGACGGGATCGGCGAGCTCATCGAGCTGACGCCGTGTGTTCAGACCCGCGACGGCGGGAAGCGGCAGATCGGGTCGGGCGGCGATCCGAGTTGGTGGCAGCCCTTGCAGGTCACCATCGACCCGCACGGCCCCCAGAAGCTGATCAGCTTCTCGACCCCGAGCGGCCGGGCTCGGGTCGAGGCCTCCGCGCTGGTCTACAACCAGACCATCGTCGACCTCTTCTCGAGCCAGGCGCCGACCTCGGCCGGCCTCTACCCGGAGATGGGAACCCCCGGCCGCGCCTTGTTCGAGCTGCTCTGGCCGGACCCCCTCAAGGACCGCAGCCAGGAGGACCGCAACCTGCGCCTGATCCTCGACGCCGAGACGGCCGCGTTTCCCTGGGAGATCATGGACGACCGGCGCCCGTGGCAGGGGCGGGTCGGAGGCCGTGACGGGGAGCCGCAGGCGCCGCCGGCCGTGCGAGCCGGTGCGGTGCGCCAGCTCACACGGACACGCTTTCGGGCGCGGCCGCAAAGCCCGCCCCGCTCGACGCACCGAGCGCTCGTGATCGGCAATCCGACCGCCATCCCGGCGCCCGGCTTCGGCCCGCTCGCCGGGGCCGAGCAGGAGGCTCAGGCGGTGGTGAGCCTGCTCGAATCGAGCGGCTACGAGGTGGAACAGCTGATCGGCCGGGAGGCCCGGCCCGACCGGATCCTCGCCACGCTGTTCGCGCAGGCGTGGCAGATCGTCCACATCGCGGCCCACGGAGCCGTCAAACACCGGTTCCGCCCGGACGGGCCCGAAGTCACGGGCGCGATCCTGGGCGGGGAGTTCGTGCTCGGACCGGACATTCTCGATCGCATGCCGGTGCCCCCGGACCTGTTCTTCGTGAATTGCTGTCACATCGGGGCGGTCGACAGCGAGGCGGAGGCCGCACGCGACCGCAATCGGGCTTGGCCACAGCTGGCGGCCACGGTCTCGGTGCAGCTGATCGAGATCGGGGTGCGCGCCGTCGTGGCGGCCGGGTGGGCCGTGGACGACGCGGCCGCGAGGATCTTCGCTCAGGAATTCTACGGGCGCATGCTCGGGGGCGAGAATTTCGGCGAGGCTGTCAAAGAGGCTCGCAAGCGCGTCTACAATGAGTTCAGCGCCACGACGACGTGGGGTGCCTACCAGTGCTACGGCGAGCCGGACTGGCGCTTGAACGGCGGCCAGACAATTCGGACGACCTGGGAGCCGCGTCCTTTCGCGGCTGTGGCGGAGGTGATCGAGGCGATCGAGAGCATCCGGAGCGACGCCCGGACCGGCGTCGAGCGCGACGCCGGCACGCTCCGGCAGCGTCTGGCCGCCATCGTCGAGCTGGCCGGCCAGCGGAGCTTCACCGGCCGCGCGGAGGTCGCAGCCTTGCTGGGCGAGGTCTTCGGGGATCTCGGCGACTTCGCGACCGCCCTGACGTGGTACGATCGGGCCTTCTCCGTCGAGCAGGCTCACACGGAGCAGGGCCCCCTGCCAGTGCGCGCTATCGAGCGACGGGCCAACCTGCGGGCGCGCCTGGCGGCGCAGCGCTTCCGGGCGACGGACCGGACCCAGGCCGACCGCGACAGCGCGCGCAAGGAGATCGAGCAGTCCCTGAAGGAGCTCCGGCGACTGGCACTCCTGGCGGGGAAGACCAGCGAACGCTTGGCGCTGCAGGGCAGCTGTCACAAACGAGTCGCGCAGGTGCTCACGGGTGCCGAGCGGATGCAGGCGCTGAAGCGGATGAAGGAGTGTTACGCCGACGCCGAGAAGCTGACGTGGGAGCGGACGGGATGTGTCGATCCGTACCACCGGCGGATGCGGGCTGCGGCCGTGTTCGTGATCGGCTTGTGTGCAAACGGGACGGTTTCAGAGGAGACTCAGACTCTGCTCGAACTCGTACGGACCGAAGCGGAGCAGCTCTACGCCAAGGAGGCCAGCTTCTGGAACGGCATCGCTTCTGCTGAGATCAGCGTTCTGGATTTCATTGCCCGTCAGGGAAACGGCGGTCCGTCCATTGAGGATGCGAAGCAAGGCTATCTCAGGGCTTGGAAAAGAAATGGATCGGCGCTCATGATGATTTCAGTCCTTGAGCAGATGGATTTCCTCGTGGAGGTTCTGAACGATAACCAATCTGGCAACTTACAGACATTGAAGTCTGTTTCAAACCTGCGCAACGATCTTCAGGATCTGCTGTCATCTTGGGTCGGATCGACGGCAGAATACAAGCCGTCATAAGGTCCGACAACCACGACATCGGAGGGCGACCGGATTGAAGTTGCCCATCGATCGCCGGATGCACTCATCGGCGACGATGCCGCCGCTCTCGATCACGCCCACTCGACATCGCGGCAGCAACGAGCGGAGCGCGGACGCACCGGGACGGCACGCGGGATGACCTTGGGCTCACGGGGTCTGCGCCGGCCGGGACGCCGGTGGTATAAGAGCGAGGCGCCCAATCCCTGACCGCGATGCAAGACAAACCCGACCGGGCATCGATGGTAATGCGCCGAACGCTTCGCCGTCACCATGTCGATGGCGAAGCGCGCTGATATGACACGTCTCTCGGTCCTGCTGGCCTCCGCTACGACGATGGCGTTACTCCTTTCGGCGAGACGTACGAGTAACGTCGTCAGCCATTCTGTCATCGGCAATCTGCCATGAGAGATCGGCCTGAGAGCGGCCGTAGCTTAGCGTAGCTTTCGCCCTGGCGCTCATCATCATCTACAAACAATCCATAACATCGCACACCGCGGCGGCCGGGACACAACGCTATTGCCATTATTAAATCGCTGTATCACCATGCAAGAAATCGCAGCAAAGGCGATGAGGCCAAACCTCGAGTTGGAGGATTGCCCGATGAAATCGATGACACACGACGTTTTCTTGAGCTATTCGCGGCGAGACCAGCAGCAAGCCGACGCTATTCACAGGCTGCTCGGCGACCGCAAGATGCGCATTTTCTTTGATAAAAGCAATCTTACCGCTGGTTACTCTTGGATATCTGAAATAGAAAAAGCCATAGATAATTCAAAAGCGATAGTTATATTGATCGGGCCAACAGGCTTAGGGAATACACAGCAATATGAACGCGATTATGCTATATTCAGAGCTACAAAAGATCCGAACTTCCGCGTCATCCCGGTTTTGCTTCCCGGATGTCCAGGCATTTCCTCTGGCTTCTTGGTGCTTAAGACATGGATCGATCTGCGTGATTGCAAAGGGAATTTTGCAGATTCGATCAATTTTAACAACCTAATCGACGCCATAACTGGAACAGATATCGATTCTTCAGTGGTCGATATCTGCCCGTATCTCGGGCTAGAGACATTCCGCGAGGAGGACAGCGTTTTCTTTTATGGGCGGGAAAGTGAAACGGATCAACTCGAATCCAAATTGAAATCCTATAATTTTGTGTCCGTCGTCGGGCCGTCGGGAAGCGGGAAGTCCTCTCTCATCCAGGCCGGGATGATACCTCGCTTGCGAAAGGACAGATCGAGTAAGCCGTGGCGCATCGTCTCATTGAAACCAGGGCCCTACCCTTTCCAAGGGCTTGTTTCTGAGTTGAGTCTCAGCAATAAAGCGTTATCGATAAATCCTGAAAAATCACAAAAGTTTTTTGATGATCTCGCCATCAATAAAAAATACTCAGAAAATGATATCCATAATGCGTTAGCAATTCTTCTTGGGAGCATGTCAGAAAACAATTTTCGAACACTGATTTATATCGATGCCTGGGAAGAGCTTTATGCGGCACAGGTGTATGGGGAAAGCACAGAAAATCTTGCGCAAAGAGAGATGGAGCGTTCGATTTTCATCAATTTCCTCTTGGCGGCAGCGGGAAAAAATTTGGCGAAAGTGGTCGTGTCGGTCCGGGCTGACGCTTACGCGACATTGCTGAGGCACTCGCAGCTGAGTGATCTCTGGCCTGAACGTCAAGTCAACTTGTATCCCATGTCGCCAAAAGGCTTGCGAGAAGCAATCGTGAAGCCGGCCGAAGAGGCCGGCTTGACTTTCGAGCCGAATGGTCTTGTCGACGATATTCTTTTGGATGTCACGCGCGAGACGGATGGATTGCCACTTTTGCAGGTCGCTCTCAAAGAAACATGGAAGAACCGCGTAAAAAATACTCTCACGCGCGACGCTTACATGGCGTCCGGCCGTGTCGACCGCGTGCTGGATACGCTTGCCGAGCGCGTCTACTCCCAATTGAATGATGATGAAAAGAGTGAAGTTCCGCGTTTGCTGCTCAACATGATCGGGTCGTCGGACGATGGTTTCGAAACGCTGAGACGAATCCCGATGCCGGCGAATCCGTTGCAGCGGGCCATCGTCGACAAGTTGAGCGCCGAGGATACGAGGCTGCTCGTCGTAGGCGTCGGTTCCAACCCCGACTCGAGCGAGGCAGCGATCGCGGCAGGATCTTTCAACGTCGTCGAGATCGCCCACGCATCCCTGCTGCGCACCTGGTTGCGGCTCCGCGAGTGGATCGCCGCCAGTGCGGACAGGATGCGCCTCAAGGCGGAGATTGAGAAGATGAAGGACGCTTGGGAGGCGGGCGGTCGCACTCCCGATGCGCTGATCATACAACGCTTTCAGCTCGAGAGAGCCAAGGACCTCCTCAAGCATCCGGGCCACGTCTGGACGCACGAAATCGAGGAATTCATCAAGGCCTCTGCCGCCCATCGGGATCAAGAGGACGAGGACCGTCTGCGGGCGGAGGCCTTGAAACATGCGCAGAAAGTCGAAAGCGCTGCCTCCAATATCATCAGGGCCGAAACTCAACTTCAGAAATTCTCGGATGATCTCAAGATCATATTTGGCTTCGATTTTGTTTTGCTGCAAATGATCGACCGATATGACTCGACGATCGCCACTGTTGCAGCGTCCGGATTGCGCGAAGACTGGATTGGCATTGGGAAGCACTATCTGCATGGGAACGGAGCAACTCCGGACATCCAATCCTACATCGCGACCGCGAATCCACCGGTGATCGAGGTCATATCGGGCAACGACGACCGGTTCGACGGCTATATTTTCAGGAAATTCGGACATGCGAAAATGAGCCGCGCGTTCCTGCCGATCATCTTCTGCGCCAACCAGGACGCAGTCACGAGATTGAAATGGGTCAGGAGCGATGCTTCTCCTAATACTTCGCGAAATATCAGCACAGACTGCAGGACGATTTTCAAGATTGATGACCAATCATTCAATGATGTTCTTAAAAATCAAGATTGGAAAATTATAGGAACTGTCGAAACTGGTTATTATAACCAAAATCACGCACTCATTGCCGACGAAGTTGTATCAGTATTCGAGAGAATGGCTAAAGGAACTTTCGAACTCCATGAAGTTTCGCTGGAATCCGCACTGCAAACTGTCGCCGAGGTCGCATCTCGAATGGTTGGTGCTGACGCGGCAACGGTCGGCATGTGCTGGAATCAGGAGGACGGTACTTACGCTTTCAATGCACGTGTCGGAATTGCCCCTCCACCAGGCCTGACAGGCGGAAGCGACGCGACGGCGAGATCGGCGCGGAGGCGGTCGGGAGCCGTGACGCTGCCGCCGGACAGCGGAGCCGACGGCGCCGATTTCGAAGCCGACTATAAGACCTTGAAGGAGGCAGGCTTCGAGACCATGATCGTGGTCCCCATCATGGTCAGCAACTCTCAACGAGTTGGACGAATCGGCCGCAACGCCGAGGTTGCGGACCGCAGCAACGGCCTTCTCCGCGTCTTTTTCAGAAAACCTCGCGTGGCGCTCGGTCGTCAAGTGGCCTGGCTGGAATATCTGTCCCGTCGCGCCGCGGATGCCGTTCGCAACATACAATACATTATCAAGATCAATGAGGACGAACGTCAGCTTTCTAATCTTCACAGGGTGACTGTTCGTCTATCTCGCAACTATCTCAAGGAAGGATTGCTCGACGAAATTGCGGGAAGCGCAGCAAACATGTTTGCGGCCGACGTTGTCACCGTATTCGAATATCGAGAAGCTGATAAAACATTCTCGAACGATGTCGGCTTGTCTGGACAGCTGGTTACCAAAAATTATACGATTGAATGCTGCGACGACGAATCGTTTGCACCCAGGCGACTGATCAAGAGTGGCGATCATTTCTATGAAAGCAACGTCAAGACTAACGACATCGTGCGCTACAACCTCGGGGGAGAGCAGGCGAGACCGAACCGGTTCCTCACGCGGGAAGGCATCGTCGCCGTCGCGGGCGTGATCCTCCGGGCTGCGGACGAAGTGGTTGGCACGATGTTCATCAACTATCGACGCAGCCACGTCTTTGAGCAGAAGGAGAAGGATATGATCGAGACGCTTGCCGCCACGGCAGCCGTTGTCATCAAAAATCGCCGCATGGTCTCGATTGCCCAAGCACCCCGGCGCGAAGCGCTCCTGGTGGACGGCTGAGCGGATCAGCGCCCGCGGAACGCCGTCACCCGTGCGCCGCAGCAGGATGATGCCGCCGGAACTCTGCCGACGCGGATCTGTGGCGCTCGTCGCTGGCGCCGGTCCCGGAGGACCATCGGCGTTGCGGCCTCGGTCGCATCGGCAGAGTTGCGGCGCTCGGGGTCCTGGAGAAGCATCTGCTTCGGCGAGCCCGGCAATGAGTGCCGCTCCGCCCGTCGACGCGGACCTGTGATACCCTCGCGCCTTGGCATCGACCCGTCGATGCC